>DATNPK010000077.1 GCA_036703275.1 Coleofasciculaceae cyanobacterium
TGGCGAATCATAAACTCGCAAAAGCAATCAGTGATTGCGGATGGGGTGAATTTTTGCGCCAATTAGAATATAAAGCTAAATGGCATGACCGTAAAATTGGAGCAATTGATAGATGGTTTCCATCATCAAAACGCTGCAATCCATGCGGTCACGTTTTAGACAAGCTGCCTCTGAATATCAGAGAGTGGAATTGTCCTAGCTGTAAGAGCTTGAACTTAAGGGACTACAATAGTTCACTTAACATTTTAGCGGTCGGTCAGACCGTGTTTGCTTCAGGACTAAGCTCTGACGGGGATGGGTCAAAGACCGATCTAGTCAACTTGGGTTGAGTGAAGAATCCCACTGCGTTCACGCATGGGGAGTGTCAATAGTCTCTACTTATCAACGTTTATCTCCACATCTAGAAGAAATATCTCTAACTTCTGGACAAGTTGTACATCAATCTTGCGAAACCATTACGGAAGTATATTTTCCTCAAAGCGCGATCTTTTCTTCGATAATTGTCATGTCCGATGAATCTACTACCGAAATTTGTTCAGTGAGTAATGAAGGCATGGTAGGATTAGCCGCAATTTTAGGCAATAATTCTCTTACCACCAACTCGGTAGTGCAAATATCGGGTACGGCATTAAAACTCTCAGCAGATGTAATTAGAAAGGAGTTTCAAAAAGGTGAGGAATTGCAGTTGCAGCTGCTACTTTACACTCAAGCTTATTTAGCCCATATTTCTCAAATTGCTGCCTGTAGCTCGCTACACAATATTGAACAGAGACTGGCTAGACTACTACTATTAATTCATGACTGCCTACAGCAAGACACTTTACCACTTACCCAGAAATATATCTCTCTGATGCTAAAGGTGCGTCGCGCCAGCATTACCGACATCGCCATCTCTTTTCAGTCACAAAAAATTATTCAGTATAGTCGGGGCAAGATTATAATTTTAAACCGTTTTAAATTAGAAGCGATCGCTTGTGAATGTTACTCTAAGATTAAATGCGAGTACGAGCGGTTACCTAAAAGTAAGTTGATTAGTAAGATTAAGTATTAAGAAAAATAAATTTAAGTACATCAACGTACCGATGTACTAATTTCGGTTCTGTATAATTTTTAGTAGTGTACAAGATCAGCTTAAGCAGTAGCGATAAGTAATGCTTCGTTTTCTTGAACCAGAAAAATAAACTCGAGCGCAATTATAAAGCAATTTATTTTGCTGATGA
Source organism: Coleofasciculaceae cyanobacterium (assembly GCA_036703275.1). Lineage (NCBI taxonomy): Bacteria > Bacillati > Cyanobacteriota > Cyanophyceae > Coleofasciculales > Coleofasciculaceae > Coleofasciculaceae cyanobacterium. Next base: position 1,221 of record DATNPK010000077.1, read on the forward strand.
TACAGCTTGATTTTTTCTGCTTCAGCTTAATTAATCTAGACTGTTTCACAACATGATGACCGATCAAGCCGCTCAACCAATCAATCACATCTTAACAGCCCTACCAGAATCAGAATATCAGCGTATAGCTCCTCATCTGAAGCCCGTGAATCTAAGTAGCGGAGAAATTCTTTTAGAGCCTCACGTAAGTACCGAGAAAATTTACTTTCCGCTGCGAGCAATGATTTCATTGGTGTCGATTATGATCGATGGGTCAACCACTGAAATTGGTTTGATTGGCAATGAAGGTATGATTGGTTTGCCTGCCGTTTTGGGGGGTGGTTCTACCACTAGCCGTTCAATCGTACAGATTTCTGGTTCAGCACTAGAAGTATCCGCAGAAATTATTCGTCAAGAGTTTTTGCGTGGTGAAAAGCTGCAACAGTTATTGCTGCTGTATACCCAAGCGCTGCTAACTCAAGTTTCTCAAAGTGCTGCCTGCAATCGTCAACACAATATAGAAAAACGACTGGCTCGCTGGTTACTATCGGTTCATGACTGTATGTTACAAGATGAAATTTGCCTGACTCAAGAGTTTATTGCCAATATGCTGGGTACGCGTCGTTCAGGAGTTACAGTAGCAGCAGGTATCCTGCAACAAGCAGGTATGATTCGCTATAGTCGTGGTAAAATCATCATTCTCGAGCAAAAAAAATTGGAGAAAACAGCCTGCGAATGTTATCGATTGGTGCAAAACGAATTTATACGTTTGTTAGGTTCTCGCAGAGGATAGGTTGAGGGTCAAAGTGCAATATCGTACCGACATTGAGTAATATTAGTAGGTAAATTGAGAACAATCTGGATAAACTGTAGATAGATCGTAAAAAGCAATTAAAAATAAACTAGAAGAGTTAAAGTTTTGCATACTTGAAGGATCTTGCCCCTATTGCTTGTCCAGAAAAATTAAGTATTACGAATTTTTAGCTAATCAAAGATTTGGATTTGACTGTCACAGCTGCGGTTGGCAGGGTAAATTTTCTCTCAAAGAGCTGATGGGGTTTGCTAATCGTGGCATTTGAATTTTCGCGACGAGGAGTTGAAAACCTAGACAAGTTTGAGTACGTTTTAGTACAGACAATTTTGATAGTGATCTAAAGTATGTAGCGTATCTGGCGATCGCTGAAAAAAATAATTGCTGGGAAGTAAATTGCGAATGACTTGCTCTATAACACTCTTAAAATACTCGGAATGCTATCGATTGATTCTAAGTTTTCAATTTCTTTTAATGCTTTACGGAAGTTACCTTCTTGAACATTATGGGTGACGACAACAATCTCCGCTAAATCTTGGCGAAAACCGATTTGTACTACAGATTCCAAGCTAACGTTATGCTTGCCGAAGCTAGTTCCCAAATGACCAATTACTCCAGAGACATCTTGGCAAAGAAAACGAGCATAAAAACGGGAGTCTATCTCTGTAATGGGAGTAAGCTGTTTAAAATGCTCATGGGAACAACGTAGCATCGGGTCGAGTTTTTGCGAAGCGTTGCTGGTTTGTAAAATACCCACAATATTGATGATATCTGATACGACTGCGCTAGCCGTTGCTCCTTGACCCGCACCAGGCCCAAAAAACATTACTTGTCCCAGTGGTTCACCTTCAACCAGAATAGCGTTATAAACGTTGTTGACGTTGGCTAAGGGATGGTCTTTTGATACTAGAGTCGGATGAACTCTCACCTGAAGAGAATCATTGTTGGTGTTAGCTTTAGCGATCGCCAATAGCTTGATGACAAAACCCAAATCGTCAGCATAGCTAATATCGGTAGCGTTGATTTGGCGAATGCCTTCGCAGGAAATATCTTCTCGCTTAATCCTGCCGTTAAAAGCGATCGCAGCTAGGATAGCAATTTTATCAGCAGCATCATAACCATCTACATCGGCGCTGGGATCGGCTTCGGCATAGCCCAACTTTTGTGCTTGTGCCAGAACTTCATCAAAGTCTGCTCCTTCTTGCGTCATTTGGGTCAGAATATAGTTGGTTGTGCCGTTAATAATTCCAATGACGGTTTGAATTCGATTGACTCCTAAAGACTGCTTAAGCGGCTTAATTATGGGAATTCCGCCTCCAACTGCTGCTTCAAGTAAAACGTATACTCCTGCTTGATTAGCTGCGGTAAAAATCTCCTCACCATGACGGGCAATTACAGCTTTATTGGCCGTAACAATATGTTTACCGTGGTCTATTGCCTTGAGAATCAGCGATCGCGAAGGTTCGAGTCCGCCTAATAATTCCACGACCAGATCGATTTCAGGATCGCTGACAACTGATTCTAAATCGGTGGTTAACACTCCTGATGGTAGTTCGGGCGATCGCGGTTTATCGAGCGATCGTACCCCGACTTTGGCTATGACAATTTCTCGCAGCAGATTATTGCGTCCCGCAGGATCTAATAAAATCTTTGCTGTCCCTGTTCCAACCGTACCGTATCCTAACAAACCAATCTTGAAAGCCACAATTTATATCCTGACTGTAACCTCATCAAGTGAGAGCCAATCCGTGTAATTTTTCAATACAAGATTTTGCTCACCTTATCTAGATTAACGGCAATAGGTTATATTGGTGAAACTTTTTCTCTCTGCTGCCTCTTTACCTCCCCGTAATTTTAATTTGATAATTATTGCTAGTATTAACTTGATAAGAACCAACCCAGACTTGATATAATCCTTGCTGCCATTGCCCCTCAATCATGGGATTGGCAGTGCCAGCATCATCATTACACCAAACACCATCAGGACCTTTAACTAATATAGTTGTGTCTGCTGGGCTGGCGACTTCTAAGCGCATAAATTCTAAAAAAGATTCTAGTTTCAATAAATGATTTGCTTGAGAGCGAACATAGCCATTACAGTAGCCAGTGGCGGTATTTTCAGTTTGAGTAATTTCTGTTGCCCTAACTGTTCCTCCACTAGTTCCTTTAATAATTAAAGGCTGGCTAATAATATTTTGATTGATTGCAATACCATTTGCAGCTTGAGCTAAAACTGGATAGCTGCTGAGACTACAGACTATTACTAGTAATAAGCCATAGGTTTTTTTGAATATTAAACTATATCTAAATATTGATAAATATACTGGTTTTATGGCAGCTTGCAACACTTAATTTCTTGCCTAATATAAATTAAATAATATGCTTTTATAAGACACGGTTTTAAGTTATTTTGTTCCAATATATATAAATAGAAGGTATGAAAAATTTGCTTCAATTATTAATCGCGAGCAAGAAAAAGACCTCGCAGCAACAGAGGTCTTTTGATTTTTGGCTGTGTAGCAATAGTAATTAATGTCTTAATCTTAATCGGCAATTTTGTTTAAAGTCCGCTGTAAACGAGTTTTATCTACGCCTAGTTGATTAAGCAGCAGCCAAGTTTGAGTTAAGTCTGGGCCATGTAATTCACCTGTCAAGCCAGCCCGCAGCGATCGCATTACCAAGCCTTTTTTGACTTTTTGCTTTTTTGTCACCTGCTTAATCATCGCTTGAGTATCTGATTCGGTCAGATTAGTACCATTCAAACCAGCGATTATTTCGGAAATTACCGTCGTTACAACTTCTTGCTGTAGTAATTCCATTGCTTCTTCACTGTAATTAACCGAATCAACAAAAAACACGCTGGTTTCTTTAATTACATCGGTCAGACGGTTAAGGGTGGGTGCAGTTAATACCGTCAGGCTTTCTAGCCAGGATCGATCTATCTTGTCTAAGCTGTAGCCAGCTTCTTGCCAATAGGGAATTAACAAATCGGTTAATTTATCGGCAGGCATTTGATGAAGATATTGACTATTGATCCAATCTAATTTGTCCCAGTCAAATTTTGCCCCAGCTTTATTAACCCTGGCTAAATCAAATTCTTGGGCTGCTTCTAAGAGAGTAAATATCTCTTTAGTCGAGTCAGGAAAAGTCCAGCCTAGCAAGGTCATGTAGTTAACTAACGCTTCAGGCAAAAAGCCCATTTTACGAAAATCATCAATGGATGTTACCCCATCTCGCTTAGATAGTTTGCGTCCATCTTGATTAAGAATTAGAGGACTATGGGCAAAAATAGGAATTTCAGCACCCAAAGCTTCATAAAGCAAAATTTGTTTAGCGGTATTAGCAATATGATCTTCCCCACGAATAACATGAGAAATTTGCATATCAATATCATCGACCACCACAGCAAGATTGTATAAAGCCTGTCCGTAGGAGTGATCGTTGGTATCAGCAGTACGAGCAATTACCATGTCGCCCCCTAGGTCACCGCCTTGCCAGGTAACAGTATCGCGAATTACATCTTGCCAAGCAATAGTGCGATCGCTATCAATTTTAAAGCGAATTACGGGCTTGCGTCCCTCTGCGTCAAAAGCCTGTTTCTCTTCCATGGTTAGGTTGCGGTGACGATTATCATAACCAGGGGCTTGCCCTTTTGCCTTCTGTGTCTCCCGCATTTGCTCTAATTCTTCAGGCGTACAGTAGCAAGGATAGGCAAAACCTTTATCTAAGAGTGTTTGTACGGCTTGCTGATATTGATCCAAACGCTGAGTTTGAAAAAACGGTCCTTCATCCCAATTTAGACCCAACCAGGTCAATCCTGACTGAATATTTTCCGTATATTCAGGGCGCGATCGCGCTGCATCCGTATCCTCAATTCTCAGAACAAACTTTCCCTGATGATGATGGGCAAACAACCAGTTAAATACCGCTGTCCGCGCTGTCCCAATATGTAAATTTCCTGTTGGTGAAGGAGCAATCCTGACTCTAACACTCACAAAATACCTCTAATCTGAAATTTTTTTATTTATGTGTAATTTATCATTGTAACGAGATTAAGCCACATCTTTCTAACGAAAGCGGGATGTATTTTGGCAGTAGTCAACAATTGAGCTAAATAAATTAGCTAGTACTTGCTTTTAGCAATTTCGGGCAATTTTGTATCTAATGTTTTAAATTTCTAACTATTTTAAAAGTAGCTATTGATGAAATAAAAAAGTTTTAAACGCTTGAACGTTCAAATTTTTGCTAGTATCAAATTATTATAAATTGAACTTATTAGAATAATTATAAGAAAAACTTATTTGATTGCTGCAAAAGCGGTAGAACAACTGACAATTGCTGATTACAGCCAGAAAAAGCCAAGCTCTTATTTCATCTATCTTTACCTGACTAACTCTTCGATTTTGCCTAGTAGTTTGACAATCTCAGTTTTGTGCCTGTAGTATCCAACTACCAGGTCTGCCATCATTATCGTAGTCAATTCACCAACTAAAGCAGATAACCTATTTAGATAATTGTGTTATATTACTTGAGAAATTTATTTAAGCTTATAGGCTTTATACTGGGAAAATTTTGATATTTTTAATATCTTAATTTTGATTAAAAGTACCAGAGTTAAATTTGTATTTATCAATACTTTTGACAGGGGTAGGAGCAATATTGAATAACGATTTGAAAAAGATGCGCTCAACCGCATTTCTATATAGGTCTATATAGGCGCAATAATCGATAACAGACTTATACTATATACATCAAGTTAATCAGAACCTGATTGCTCCACACCTCATTGTTGTCGCTAAGTTGCGAACTAACAAATCAAACTTTAACAGAACCAGCAAAATAATTGCTTTACAGACAGTAGTTTAGTTAACCAAGAACTTATGAATACGCAAGTAATAACCAAAGAGAAGACCAATACACAAGACTATAAAGTAGCTGACATTTCTTTAGCCGATTGGGGACGCAAAGAAATTTCTATTGCTGAAGGCGAAATGCCAGCACTAATGACAATTAGATCTAAGTATAGTAAGAGCAAGCCATTACAAGGTGCTAAAATCATAGGCTGTATTCACATGACAATTCAAACAGCGGTTTTAATTGAAACCCTAAGAGAGTTGGGTGCTGAAGTTCGCTGGTCATCTTGCAACATCTTTTCCACCCAGGACCATGCTGCTGCTGCGATCGCTGCTGCTGGCATCCCAGTATATGCTTGGAAAGGCGAAACAGAAGAAGAGTATATCTGGTGTATTGAACAAACTTGCCACAATGCTGACGGCGATCTTTGGGATGCCAACATGATTTTAGATGATGGTGGAGATCTAACTGGTCATATCCATGAAAAATATCCTCAGATGCTGGAAACTATCCATGGTGTTACCGAAGAAACCACCACTGGAGTTCATCGTCTTTGGGAAATGCTCAAAAATGGCGAATTGAAAATTCCTGCGGTTAATGTCAATGATGCCGTTACTAAAGCTAAAAATGATAACAAGTATGGTTGTCGCCATAGTTTAAATGATGCGATTAAACGTGGTGTCGATCACTTAATGGCTGGTAAAAAAGCTTTAGTAATTGGTTACGGTGACGTTGGTAAAGGTTCTGTAGCTTCTCTACGACAAGAAGGCATGATTGTCAAAGTTGCCGAAGTCGATCCGATCTGCGCGATGCAGGCTTGTATGGACGGTTTTGAAGTAGTATCTCCCTTCATCAATGGTCAGAATGACGGTACGATCAACAGCATCAATAAGGACTTGTTAGGTTCTATTGATCTGGTTGTGACCGCAACTGGTAACTTCAATGTCTGCAATGCTAATATGCTGTCTAGCTTGAAGTCTGGTGCAGTAGTTTGTAACATCGGTCACTTTGATAACGAGATCGATACTGCTTTTATGCGTCGTGAATGGCGTTGGGAACAGGTTAAGCCTCAAGTACATCAAGTATATCGCAGCAACAACCCTCAAGATTTCTTGCTTCTATTGTCTGAAGGTCGCTTGGTTAACTTAGGTAATGCTACTGGACACCCATCCAGAATTATGGATGGTTCTTTTGCCAACCAGGTATTAGCTCAAATGTTCTTATATGAACAAAAGTTTGCTGACTTGCCAGCAGCAGAAAAAGCTGATGCGATTAAGATAGAGGTGCTACCTAAGCAGCTAGACGAAGAAGTAGCCCGCTACATGGTAGCAGGATTTAACGGGGTGATTACTCAGCTAACCGAAGAACAGGCTGACTACATCAAAGTACCCGTCAATGGTCCTTTTAAAACTGACGCTTACAAGTACTAAGTTTTGAAGACAATTGGTTTGGTTGAATTAAGATAGCCAAACCTTGCGTAAATTATAGTTCTAGATTAAGGTGGGCAATGCTCACCTTTTTTTGGTTTTTTCGATTAGTATTTAAAGTTAGTTTTAATTTGAAGCAAAAATTCATGCTGAGAAGTGCTTATCAATGGGTGATTAGTTGGAGTGAAACGCCTTATGGAAGCTGGGCGTTATTTTTATTGTCTTTTGCCGAATCTTCTTGTTTTCCCATTCCCCCAGATGTATTGTTGATTGCCTTAGCTGTAGGACAGCCTATAGCAGCTTTTCAGTTTTCTCTCATTTGCAGCATTGGTTCGGTTTTGGGTGGATTAGCTGGTTATGGTATTGGTTTTTTTGCTTTTGAAACAATTGGGCAACCAATATTAAACCTTTACGACCCCGATCAGGCTGTTTTTAATCAAATTCAGGGACTATATAATAATTGGGGTTTTTGGGGAGTATTGGCAGCCGCAGTTACTCCTATTCCCTATAAAGTATTTACGATCGCCTCGGGTGTATTTAAGTTTAGTCTTTGGCAGTTCACTTTAGCTTCAATATTGGGACGTAGCTTTCGCTTTTTCTTAGTAGGTGGTTTAATTTTTTGGGGTGGAGAATCTTTAAAAGTTTGGATTGAAAAATATTTTGATTGGGTTGCTTGGGGTTTTCTAGCCGCGTTAGTTCTTGGATTCCTCGTACTGAAGTTTATATAATTACCAATAAAGAGCAAATGACAAAACTTTCTGTAGACTTAAATCGCTATTTTTTTGAAGAAGAACGCAACGAGAAAGTCACTTTATCTGAGATTCTCACTTTAGCAGGAGAGCGTATATTCGGGTTCTTGTTGGTCATCTTATCCTTACCCTCAGCTTTACCTGTTCCTGCCCCAGGTTATTCTACTCCTTTTGGTGTTGCGATATTTTTTTTGGCAGTTCAGCTAATTATGGGACGCGATTACCCTTGGCTACCCGCAAAAATACTTAAGGGGTCGATGAAGTTAGAGACAGTGCAGAAGTTTGTCAAAATGGGTACTCCCTGGATTCAGAGAATTGAAAATGTAACTAAACCTCGCCTAGCTTATATTTGTACTAGTCCGCCTGGAAGAGTCATGTTAGGGATAGCGATCGCTCTGATGGCAATCTCAATGATGATTCCGATTCCTGGAACAAATACTCTACCTGCAATGGGTATTTTTGTGACTAGTTTTGGTTTAATCGAAGACGATGGTGCGATTAGTCTGTTTGGTCTAATTCTCTGTGCTTTGGGTGCGGCCTTATCTACTTCGATCTTAATTGCTCTGGTTTGGGGTGGTTCTAGCTTACTTGATGTAATTAAAGAGCAACTGGGTAAATAACTATAGACGTAATCAGGCTAATTGAAAGGGATTAGAAAGATAATCGGCAGTATTTTCTACTAAGGCGATCGCATTTTCGTACAGCATTCTTTTTGGTCCTAAAACACCCACGCTACCTACGGGAACATCATCTTGATAGTAATTAGCTGAGATTAAAGTACAGGTTTGCATTGGTTCTAAATGGTTTTCAATGCCAATCTTAATACTGACTCGTTTGAGGGAGTCTTCTAGCTCTGGTAAGGTAAAAATAACGGGGAATAATTGTTCTTGTTGTTTTTCTAAGAGTGTTAACAGAGTTTGTACCTGCTGTAGTTGTGAAAACTCAGGCTGGCGTAACAACTCTGCCACACCATGAATTACCATCGGACTAGAATTACTGACTTGGAAAGAAAGTTTAAGCTGACTCAATAGCATACCCAGAAAATCAGTATACTGAGAAAATTCGCGGTCTATTTCCGCCCAGTCTAAAGCGGCAATTTCGGTTAAGGAACGTCCTCTCAATTCTCGATCCAGAAAATTAGATAAAAGCTGTAGTTCATGATTGATTGTTGAGCGATCGACTTCTGTTTCTGGTAGAGGAGACTCCATCAAAATTGATTGAGTTTGATAGGAATCAGTCACTACGATTAACATAACCTGGTTGCTAGCCACCTGCACTAACTGTAAATGTCGCAGGGTGCTATTGCGATTTTGAGGAAAGGTAATTAAAGCAATATAACCGCTTAAAGTAGACAGAATCTTGGCTGCTCGCTGTAGTAGGGTTTCAAAACTGGCTCCTGCTACCTGTAATTCCTGCTGAATTATTTTTTGAATTGCTTTATCGATCTTATTGTTAGGCACAATCAGGTGATCGACGTAGGTACGATAACCTGAATCTGAAGGAACTCTTCCCGCCGATATATGAGGTTGATAGAGTAATCCTGCTTCTTCCAAACGCCCCATAACGCTACGAATAGTGGCAGAACTAACCTTAAAATTATACTGTTGTGCCAAAGTTTTAGAAGCTACTGGCTCGGCAGTGGCAATATAGTGTTTGATAGTGGCTTTCAGTATATTCTGATGTCTTGAACTCAGATCTGATTGATTTACCATTAAATATAATTAGATTAATAAATATTAAGATAATTTTAAAATTTTTGCTAAAGCAGAAAAGGGTAGCCTGTCCCTTTAACTTTTAATTACGACTTAATAACGCCGAATAGTCGGGTCGACAAAACGAGAATATGCATCAATCCCGCCGCTCACGTTCATAACCTGAGTAAATCCTCTCATAGACAGCCATTGGCAGAGTTGAGCCGAGCGCATTCCATGATGGCACATAACAACCGTTTCGGCTTCTGGTTTTAAAGTAGTCAAGAGCTGGTTCGACCACTGTTCAAACTCGCTCAGGGGGTAGACCTCAAAACCTGGCAAACAAGCGATCGCCACCTCACTTTTTTCCCTAACATCAATTAATTGTAACGATGAATCAGATTCAGCTAAAAGCACTGCTAACTGATTAACATCTATTTCCCTCAGGTCAGAATTATACATGGTTGCAAAAACGTCGCTATTAAAATATTTCGCTTAATGCTAATTTTCTCTTAGTTTAATCACCAATTGTTGTTAATTTTTTTACGGTCAGACAATATCTATAATATTTACGGGGCTATAACTGTCATTTTTAAGGCATTGAGATCATGAATCGTTCTTTTTTAAGGATTTTGGTGGGTGGTGCAGCAGCTTTTCTGCTAGTTACTATAGTCAGTTTAATCTTCATCGCTTGCCAAAGTTCAATAAGTCTATTAACAGGAGGAGTTAACACTTTTCCACAAGCAACAGCCTTTGTACCCAAACAAGCCCCGGCAGTGGTTTCTGGGTTGGTCAATCCTGAAAAGCTCTATGGTATACGTCAGGTTACATTGCCGCTGAAGAATCGTCAAAGCGATCGCCAAGAATGGCAGCAGTGGACAACAAATTTAGTTAGCAGAATCGGATTAGACTATCAAAAAGATCTCCAGCCCTGGTTGGGAGATGAAATTACCCTAGCTATTACGGCTTTAGATTTTGACCGCAATCTAGATAATGGGATGCAGCCAGGATATCTATTAGCAGTGGAAACCAGAAATAATCAGCTAAGCCAAAAATCTTTAAGCAACTTCTATGAGGGAGCGTACAAGCAGAATGATGCCTCAATGGAGAAATACAAAGGCGCAAAGATTCTTTTTCCGCCGGCTACTAAAACCAAAAATAAACCAATCTGGGCAAGTTCAGTCGTGGGCAATTTTGTTCTGTTTGCCAATCATCCCCAAATCATCAAAGAAGCAATTAATCAGGCTCAAGCAGTCAACTTAAATTTACAACAGTCAGACGACTACCAAAAAGTAATTAGCAGTATCGATCGCCCCCATATTGGTATAGCCTATATTGATGTTGCTAAGACATCAGCCTGGTTAAATAAATCGGTAGCGAGGGAGAAATTTAAGGACAACCAAATTTTAAGTGCTTTTTTATCTATTAGCCACAGCAATTTAGCTGTTCAAACCGCATTAACTAAAGTGGCTGATTCTGTAGCTAGTTCTCAGGCGTATAAATCTTTAATTAATAATTCTGAACTAAATCAAATTATTGATTCTTTGTTCGTTAAGCGCAACACTTATATCGATCTAACCGAAAAGACATCTTTGTTAGAAAAGCAAATGCCCTTATATGAGGTAACCAGATTAGCAATTAAAGCCTTATTTCCTCATCTAAAGGCGATCGCGATTGAAAACCAAAACAATCGCGATAACGTCAGTCGCGCTGAAATTTTATTTAAATTGGCTGCCTAAAATCCTGGTAATTAACCTCTTAATTAAATAGAAGGAATATCAATATTGAGCTTTAGTGCGGGGTTATTTTCCCAGCGATCGCCTACGTGAGCGTAAATACTCGTAGTGCGGGGATCGCTATGTCCTAATAAATCTTGTACCTGGCGTAAATCTGCTCCCGATCTTAAAGCTAATGTACCAGCCGTGTGTCGGAGACTATGAGCTGAAATAGTTCTACCAGGAGTGTGTTTGAGTGAGGCTTGTTCTAAATAGGTATCGACAATAGATCTAATTCCGCGACGCGAAATTCTTTTACCCCGTGTGTTGTTACCAACAGCGATAAATAAAGGTCTAGCTGGGTTTAATACTTCTCCTCTTGTTTCTCTTTGATGCAAATAATTAACCAAAAGATTAGCAATGTCGGGAGTCAGGGGAACAACTCGAATGTTTCTTTTGCCTTCTACTCTAATACCTAAGTTTTTGCCTTGTCTAACTAGACTGGAAATGTCGGCGCGATGTAACTCAACGGTGCGTGTGCCTTCTAATGCCATAATTGCTAGCATTGCCCTGTCTCTGGCGGATTTTAGCGTACCATCATTAGGTATTGTTCCCAACAGTGTTTCTACTTCTGCCTGTTCTAAATAGGTAATTTTTTCCCCAGGGTCAGATTTTTCTCGTGGTGGCTTGACTCCCGCAGCAGGATTAATCGAAATTAAACCCTTTTCGACCGCAGCCTGATAAAAACGTCGCACCACCGCCAGCTTTAAAGCGATCGTAGCTGGCTTATATTGCTTTTGCCTAATCATCCAATGACGATACTTTTTGATGTCATCTTTGATAATTGTGACCGGGTTTAGCTGACGGCGATCGCACCATTGAAGAAACTGTTGTAGCTGCCTCGTATAAGTCTTTAGGGTATCTAAAGAGGCATCCCCTGCGCTCACGTCAATATCTAAAAACTCAGCAAAAACGACCAGTAAATTATTGGTGGTAATAGTGCTAATTTGTGGCGGATTAGTAGCAGCTAACATCGGTTATTACAGCCTAATTTGGCACAATCATAGCATAGCAATTTTTGATTATTGAAGATTATTGAAGAGATTACGAGTCCCAAATATTTGATTTTATCCAAGCATTTAAATCTAAAGTTAATTATCAATTATTGTTTTCTTAACCTTGGTGTTTTAACTCTAAAGCTAAGAGTAAGTTTATCAGAGCAAAAATACATGAGTCAGCAATCAGATAACAGCAAAAATAATTTTCTATATCCCAAGGGAAAATATTATGGTGATTTCTCTCCGGAAAATCCTAACAATCTGTTGTTTAATGCCAACTTACAAGAATTTGCTCACAAAGTAGCCTATATTTGCGCTTTGGAAACTAACGATAAAATATCTACCAAGCAAGCATACGATCAAATCAAAGAATTATGGCATCAGTTAAAGACTTCCAAGAAAGCATTACTCGATCAACAAGACGAGGAATAAAGTAAATATTCTTCGACGGTAAAGGGATGGAGAATATTTACCTGAATCTTTAATCTTCGTTTTAGCGATCTCAATTCGCAATTCTTAAAAACATACACTTGAGTGGTGTGGAAGGGGGGATTCGTGAGGATTCTCCCTATCCCAATTAGGCTTCACACTTGACCTAAAAACAGTGCCGCACAGCCCACGACTTCAACTGAGACATTCCTAAACCGCTTACTAAGCACTTGCTTTAAGCCCTCAAGATCGTCTTGTTGATTTGAAAAAATACCCTTACGGTTGTACGCATCCATAAGGTGCTTGGCAAACCAATTCCGTTGTACGCCTCCCTGTAGAAGGGTTGAACCAAAAACAATTGCCTTGGGGTTCATCAAAGCCTTGAGATGATCGAAAGCTACCGACTTCGACTCGATTGAGCCTGGAAGGCAATGGAGCAGGTAGTTGATTCCGATGGAATCGAACTTTCCTGCATCTAGGAAAATGGGATCTAAGACATTTCGGCGATACGTTTCAGGTTTGTGTTGCACAATTCGTTGAGCGGCGAACTCCAACGTATTGGAGTTGAGATCCATCAAGGCGACGCGCGGTGTAGACGAGGGGAACTGGCATCGTTCAAGAAAGTAACTGCCTACTCCAACATCGAGATGATTCGCTGTAACGTTTTTGTTGTAATGATTCACGAGTCGTTGAGTTGGACACTTCCAGATAAACTGGTTAGAAGCACCGAGTACGACAAAGTCGTAGACAACGAGAGTTCGCTTAGTGTAGAGAGACTGCCCAGCCTCTACTTGCTCAGGTGTAACACTCATTACTCTTTCCTGCTCTGTTTAAAGCCTAAGATTAGTATTTTCAAGTATCAATTGTTTATTTTTAACTTAATTCTCAACCAGTGCGATCGCTTGTTGATTAATTTGCTAGATACTTGAACCGATCGAGCAATTTACAGGCAAGCTTACAGATATATTTCTCAATTAAGAATTCTTTAATTAAAGCGATACAATCGCTGGATCAATTATTTATTTAATGGTGTTTTTTTGCTGGACACAACCGAAAAGCGACTAAATATTTTTAATCTGGGGAATACTATTAGGGTTACGCACTTGAGGAGTATCTCTTAAATGCGCTGCATCGTGCAGCTACGGTAAGCTTTCCATCAAATACTCGCTAAAATGAAGCTGTAAATTGCCATTGGCAGTCAAAAAATTTTAACGAGCAGGTCATAATTTAAAATTTTTTACAATATAGCTCGCTGACAAACTACTATCCGTAGGATAATAAGTCATTGACATTGTACGTTTTTACAAAAACTAATATCTTGAGACTAAAGATATACACTTACACACTCACTTTGATTAAAGGGGAAAATATTGGTTTCTACAACTTCCTTTAAAACGGCTAAATCAGAAGAAATTTTTAATGCTGCTCAAAAACTAATGCCTGGTGGCGTAAGCTCACCAGTACGAGCTTTTAAATCTGTCGGCGGTCAACCAATTGTGTTTGACCATGTTAAAGGTGCTTATATTTGGGATGTCGACGGCAATCAGTATATTGATTATGTTGGTACTTGGGGTCCTGCAATCTGTGGTCATGCCCATCCTGTGGTTATTCAAGCTCTTCACGAAGCTTTAGAGAATGGTACTAGCTTTGGTGCACCCTCCGCTTTAGAAAATGTCTTGGCAGAGATGGTAATTGATGCTGTTCCTAGTATTGATATAGTACGCTTCGTTAATTCAGGAACCGAAGCCTGTATGTCTGTGCTACGCTTGATGCGAGCTTTTACTGGCAGGGATAAAATTGTCAAGTTTGAAGGCTGTTACCACGGTCATGCAGATATGTTTTTGGTTAAAGCAGGTTCTGGGGTAGCAACTCTGGGTTTACCTGACTCTCCTGGAGTACCAAAATCTACTACTAGTAATACTTTAACTGCTCCCTATAATGATTTGGAAACAGTTAAAAAGCTGTTTGCCGAAAATCCCGAGCAAATTGCTGGAGTTATTTTAGAACCAGTAGTAGGTAATTCTGGCTTTGTGACTCCTGATGCTGGTTTTCTAGAAGGGTTGCGCGAAATAACTAAAGAACACGGCGCGCTTTTAATTTTTGACGAGGTGATGACTGGTTTTCGTATTGCCTATGGTGGCGCACAGGAAAGGTTTGGTGTAACGCCAGATCTAACTACTTTAGGTAAAGTTATCGGTGGTGGTCTACCCGTAGGTGCTTATGGTGGACGTGCAGATATTATGTCTATGGTTGCACCAGCAGGGCCGATGTATCAAGCAGGAACTCTCTCTGGTAATCCTTTGGCAATGACGGCAGGTATTAAAACGCTAGAGTTGCTTAGAAAACCAGGTACTTACGAACAGCTAGACCGCATTACTAAAAAGCTATCTCAAGGCTTATTGGCAGTTGCCAGAGAAACGGGTCATGAAGTTACTGGCGGTAGTATCAGCGCCATGTTTGGCATGTTTTTCACAGGTCATGAAGTTCATAATTATGATGATGCTAAAACTTCTGACATGAAGAAATTTGGTCGTTTCCATCGCGGAATGTTGGAAAAAGGTATTTATTTAGCTCCGTCTCAGTTTGAAGCAGGCTTTACTTCCCTAGCTCATACCGATGAAGATGTTGAACAAACCTTGGCTGCTGCTAAAGAAGTTTTAGCTCAGATTTAAGCCGTTGAACTCAAATCGGTCTAATCTCAAGTAAATAATTAGGCGGGATTGTATCCCGTCTTTTTTTGAATTAATAATTGCGATCGCGCAATAGATGAAAAGCAATACTGTAGGTATATTTACGAGTTTTCTAAAAGCTTTACTGCCCGACACTATAAGCAAGTATTAAATTATATAGCAGCTAATTATGACAAGAATATTTTATTAGAAGACATGGCAGCACAAGCCAATCTTACTTCTTCCCATTTTTCTTGTTCATTTAAGCAAACCATTGGTCAGAGTCCCAATCAATTCTTGATGACTTATTGCATTGAACCAGCCAAAAAGATGCTTAATAATCTCAATAACTTGATGGTCGAACTTGCTTTTTTTGTGGCTTTTGCGACCAGGCTAATTTCTGCCGCGTGTTCAAAAAGATTGAGGGTTTAACTTTTAAATAATATTGCAGGAAATAGTTTTGATGGATTATAAAAGATAAATAGAAACGTAGTAATAATTAATCATTCACAATCGCTCTTTAATTTAAATTAAAATCAATGTTGCCTATTATTACCCCAGATAAAATTGCTCTTTCTCCTGGAACATTAGCTGACTATGAACAAATCTTAGCCCAGTTAAGCGATCGCACTATTTTTTGTATTCGTTGAAACTACTAATAAATATCTACTAATAAATATTGGGAAGTTAAGCAAAAGATAATTTTAAGCTCATTTTTGAAGATTAGTGTTCGTAATCTGGTTTGTCGCTGATAATTGAATTTTGAGAAATACGAGCGCTAGATGATTATTTGAAAGCAGATAAAAAAAATTTAGTATAGATAATTAAGTATCTTCAATGAAATTGGTTTTTGAGATTATAGCGATCGCTTGGTTGCGTGGACACAATGGAGGAACAGAATTATGACCCAGCATCATCAAGCAGCCGAGCAGATTTTTACAGGCAGTAGCGAGATGGCTGAATTAATGCGATCGCATGATTGGTCGAAAACTCCTCTCGGTAATGTTTCTAGCTGGACATCAAGTCTGAAAATAGCCGTGAGTATCTGCTTGAACTCCCGCTTCCCAATGGTAATTTGGTGGGGCAAGGAACTCGTGTTGCTCTACAACGATGCTTGGCGACAGATTTTGGGCGTTAAACATCCTAAGGCTCTAGGACGACCAGGACAAGAAATTTGGACAGAAATTTGGGATATTATTGGGGTGCAGCTCAATGGCGTACTGGAAACGGCGCAAGCAACTTGGTCTGACGATATGTTGCTGCTCGTCGATCGTTACGGATATACCGAAGAAGCTTATTTCACCTACTCCTACAGCCCCATTTTCCTCCAAACTGGAGAGGTCGGCGGGGCATTCACGGCCGTTACTGAAACGACTCGTCGTGTAATTGGCGAGCGGCGACTCAGTACACTACGTGAACTTGCGTCTAGTGCCGTGGAAGCTAAATCGGTTGAGGAGACCTGTCGGATTGCCAGTGCCACTCTGGCAAAGAATCCTTACGATATTCCCTTTGCGCTATTGTATTTGGTTGAACAGGATGGAAACCAAGCTCGCTTGGTGGGGACAGTCAGGGTAGACGCTGAGACATCTGTCAGTCCAGAGCGGGTCGATTTGACTCAAGAACATGATAACTACTGGAAGCTCGCCCAAGTCACAAGGAGCGGGAACATCGAAATTGTGGATGATTTAATCACCCAAATTGGATCGCTCTCTGGCGGAGTCTGGGATGAAGCTTCGCGAAAGGCGATCGTAATACCGATCGCTCAAGCTAGTCAAAAACAGCAAGTATTAGCAACTCTAATACTTGGAATTAGCCCTCAACTCGCGTTCGATGATGAGTACCGAGGCTTTTTTGACTTAGTTGCCAGCAATATTAAAACAGCGATCGCAAACGCCCAAGCCTATGAAGAAGAAAGACAAAGAGCCGAAGCGCTGGCTGAGCTCGATCGTGCCAAAACGGTGTTCTTTAGTAATATCAGCCATGAATTCCGCACCCCACTGACGCTGATGCTCGGTCCAACTGAAGATGCCTTAAGCGATCGAGCCGAACCTTTACCTCCTGCCCAGCAAGCCCGGATTGAAACCGTTCAGCGTAACGGAATGCGGTTGTTAAAGCTCGTGAATACGCTGTTGGACTTTTCCCGTATTGAAGCGGGACGGGCGCAGGGAACCTATGAACCCACCAATTTAGCGACCTACACCGCAGAACTGGCATCGGTATTTCGCTCGACGATCGAACGAGCAAACCTGCGTCTGGTAGTAGATTGCCCAATTCTGTCCGAATCAGTGTATGTTGACCGCGAAATGTGGGAAAAGATTGTCCTCAACCTTCTCTCGAACGCCTTTAAGTTCACCTTGGAGGGGGAAATATCACTTCAGTTACGGGAACTAGAGAATAGGGTTGAGCTAAAAGTGCAAGACACGGGAATTGGCATTCCAGCTACCGAGCTACCGCACCTATTCAAGCGATTCCATCGGGTAAAAGGAGCAAAGGGACGGAGTTTTGAAGGATCGGGAATTGGACTTTCGCTGGTTCAGGAATTGGTGCAGCTGCATCATGGCACGATTGAGGTTACCAGTGTCGAAGGAGAAGGCACTTGCTTTACGATTACTATTGGTAAGGGAAACGCGCATCTTTCCGCCGAGCAGCTCGACACGTCTAAAAACCTGGCGTCCACAGCAAAGGTCACTAACTTCTTTGTCGAAGAAGCCTCGCGCTGGCTACCAGAAGCGAATACTCAGTTTTCCAATCTCAGTTCTGAATTAAATTCAGCAGCACCCCTTCGGACTTCAAGCCTCAAGCCTGAATCTGCTCAAACTGCCCGAATTCTTTTGGCAGATGACAACGCCGATATGCGAGACTACCTGAAGCGGTTATTGAGCCAGCGATATGAAGTCGAAGCCGTTGCTGATGGTATCGCTGCCCTGAATGCAATTCGTCGCTTATCTCCAGACTTAGTGTTGAGCGATGTGATGATGCCAGGATTGGATGGGTTTGAGCTTCTGCGATCGCTGCGTAGGGATCTCAAGACGCAGCAGATTCCGATTATTTTGCTGTCTGCACGGGCAGGGGAAGAAGCTCGCCTTGAAGGGCTAGAAGCAGGAGCCGATGATTATTTAACCAAGCCGTTTTCAGCACGGGAACTGTTGGCACGGGTGGAAGCCACGCTGAAGCTCGCTAAACTGCGCCAAGAAGCCGCCACACGAGAATATGCGCTGCGCGCGGAGACAGAGGCGGTCAGCGTTCGTTTAGAAACGGTGTTGGCTGGCATTAACGATCAATTTATAGTATTCAATCGCAATTGGCGAATTACTTACCTCAACGATCGAGCTGCCGTAGCGCTGGGGCAGCCCCAAGAAGATCTCTTAAACCAGAATCTGTGGGATCTGTTTCCCGATCTGCTGGGGACTGAATTCCACGATCGCCTGCATCAAGCCATGTATGACCGAATCGCGACTCGGTTTGAGTATTATTATCCCACCTGGGATCGCTGGTTTGAGAATCGGCTATATCCAACCCCAGATGGCATTGTCAATCTTTGTAGCGAAATTACCGAGCGCAAACAGCTCGAAGCCGAACGCAGCCGATTGCTGGCTCAGGAGCAAACGGCACGGGAAGCCGCAGAAACAGCAAATCGCATTAAAGATGAGTTTTTAGCCGTGCTATCCCATGAGTTGCGATCGCCCCTCAATCCGATCCTCGGTTGGTCAAAGCTGCTGCAAAATGGCAACCTGGATGCGTCAAAAACCAAGCAGGGGCTAGAAACAATCGAACGGAACGCCAGGCTACAGTCGGAACTGATTGAAGATTTGCTGGATGTCTCCCGTATCCTCCAAGGAAAACTTAGCCTGAACGTGAATCGGGTCAATCTCGCAGCTACGATTGAAGCCGCAATCGAAACGGTGTATCTAGCGGCAGAAGCCAAGTCCATTTCGGTAGACGTAGCGCTCGATTCTAGAGTGGGAGAAGTTTTCGGGGATGCAACGCGCTTACAGCAGGTCGTTTGGAATCTGCTGTCTAATGCGGTCAAATTTACCGCCCCTGGTGGGCATATTACCGTGCAGCTAGAACAGATTGGCGATCAGGCTCAGTTCCGCGTTAGCGACAATGGTAAGGGCATTCATCCTGATTTTCTGCCCTATGTATTTGACTATTTTCGGCAGGAAAATAGCGCGACGACGCGCAAGTTTGGCGGATTAGGATTAGGGCTGGCGATCGTCCGTAACCTCGTGGAACTGCATGGAGGAACCGTTTGGGCGGACAGCTCTGGCGAAGAGTTAGGCTCTACTTTTACCGTAAACCTGCCGTTGATGCCCGTTCAAACTTCCGTCACTCCAGATCTCCAGTCTTCTGAGCCATCTCTTAATTTGAATGGCAGGCAAATTTTGGTCATTGATGACGAGACTGATTCACGAGAGTTTGTCGCATTTGTTCTGGAGCTATCAGGGGCAAAAGTGACAACTGCCACAACCGCAAAGGAAGGATTGGCAAACTTAACGCAATGTCAGCCAGATATCTTGCTCAGTGATATCGGTATGCCCGATATGGATGGCTATATGCTGATGCGGCAGATCCGAGCATTACCGCCCCAACAGGGCGGGAACGTTCTGGCGATCGCCCTGACGGCCTACGCTGGAGATTTTAACCAACAGCAGGCGTTACAGGCTGGATTTCAACAGCACCTCTCTAAACCGATTGAACCAGATGCGTTGGTGCGAGCGATTAGCACTTTACTAACTCTAAAGAAACCGCTGAGCTGAGCGAACGCAACAGCTAAAACCCTATTGATCATTTATTCCAACGCCAATCCACCGCCCTTGCCAATTTCTATGACTGACCAACTGCCTCAAAAGCCTTTGACTCCAAAAATTCCTGCAAACGAGAATGAGCGGCTAGCAGCGCTGCATCGCTATAAAATTCTTGATACGCCAGCCGAAGCATCCTTCGATCGCATCACCACTCTAGCAGCGCGACTGTTTCAAGTTCCCACTGCGCTCATTTCGCTAGTAGATGAGTCAAGAGCCTGGTTTAAGTCCAGCATTGGCTTTGATGCCCACGAAATCTCTCGCCATGCCACACTTTGTAGCTTGGCGGTGTTGATGGATGAGCCGCTGATTATTCCCGATACCCGACTCGACGAGCGCTTTTGTAGCAATCCCTTTGTGCAAAGCGAACCAGGTATGCGGTTCTATGCAAGTGCGCCCCTGATCACTCATGACGGCTTTAATCTAGGAACGCTCTGTCTGCTCGACACTCAGCCTCACGACCCGTTAACCGCAGAGCAACAAGCAACCCTGATCGATCTAGCAGCAATGGTGGTCGATGAACTGGAACTAAAATTGGCGGCTCATCAGATTGCCCAATTGGATGCGGCCCTGCAAGAAATTACGCAAGGGGTGGCGACGGTCACAGGTGAAGCTTTTTTCGATGCGCTGGTACAGCACTTTGCCCAAGTTTTAGATACCGATTATGTTTATATTGGTTTGGTCGAAGGCGATGACCCGAAAATGATGAGAACGATCGCCACCTGCGCCCACGGTCAGATCGTCGATAACCTAGAATATGCGCTGCAAGAGACACCGTGCTGGTCAGCGATCGAGCAGCGAAAGATTTGTTGCTACCCGCGTAATGTGCAGGCTCAATTTCCCAATGCGCCCCTGCTTAAACCACTCTCCGTCGAGAGCTATGTAGCAGCTCCTTTGTTGGACTCTAACGGCACTGTCCTGGGTTTGCTAGGGGTGATGGATGGTGAACCCCTAGAGAATGTAAATCTAGCAGAATCGTTGCTGACAATTTTTGCCAGTCGAATTGCGACCGAGCTAGAGCGTCAGCAGGCAGAAGCAGCGTTGCGCTTGAACGAGGCACAGTTACAGACACTCTTGGACGCAGCACCATTCGGTATTTACTTAATTGACCAGGACTTTCGGATTCGGCAGGTAAACCCGATTGCTCTGCCCTTTTTTGAGAAGATCGTCGATTTAATTGGGCAAGACTTTGACGAGGTAATCCACAGAATGTGGCCGCCAGAAGATGCAGATGAAGTGGTTCAATGGTTTCGTCACACGCTGGAAACGGGAGAGGCATACTTTGTCCCCGAACTGATTGAAGAGCGTCGCGATCGCCGAATAACTGAATATTACCAGTGGCAAATCAATCGCGTCCCACTTGCTGAAGGGCGCTACGGCGTGGTCTGCTATTTTCGCAACATCTCGGCTCAGGTGCAGGCTCGTCAGGCGAACGCTGCATCTGAGGCACGACTCAGAAGTTTTGTGGAAGCCAATGTTGTAGGAATTATGTTTGGCGATATCTATGGCGCGATTTATGAAGCCAATGACGAGCTACTGAGGATTGTCGGTTATACTCGCGAAGACTTGGAAGCAGAGCGGCTGAGCTGGGTTGACATCACCCCACCAGAATGGCTGCCGCTGGACGAGCAGGCAATTGCAGAGGCAAGGGACAGAGGAGCCTGTACACCTTATGAAAAAGAATATATTCGCCAGGATGGTAGCCGAGTTTCAGTCCTCATCGGCTATAGCTTGATTGGAGAAGCTAGAGAGGAATCGGTAGTATTTATTGTCGACTTAAGCAATCGTAAACAAGCCGAAGCTGCCGTTCGAGAAAGCACAGCGCGGCTCAAGTTTTTGCTGGAAGCAGCTCAGTTTGGCGATTGGGATTTGAATTTAAGCGATCGTACGGCTTCCCGTTCTCTCAGACACGATAAAATTTTCGGCTACGAGTCCCTTCTACCAGAGTGGACTTACGAAATGTTTCTCGACCATGTTCTGCCCGAAGCGCGAGAAGAAATCAATCGCCAGTATCAAAGCGCTATCAACAGTAACGAACCCTGGGATTTTGAGTGCCGTATTCGCCGTGCTGACGACCAGGTGAGATGGATTTGGGTAAGTGGGTACATCTACCAGAATCAAGGAGAAGCAACTTGGATGCTGGGACTGGTCGCTGATATTACCGATCGCAAACAAGCCGAAGAAGCGCTACGCGAGAGCGAGTCAAGATTCCAATTAGCGACTCGTGCTATTACCGGACTTATTTATGACTGGAATGTGCAAACGGGCCATATATACCGCTCTGAAGGTCTGTTGCGACTGGTTGGGGTTCATCCTGAAGCAGCACTTCCTACAGCAGATTGGTGGACAGAGCGCATCAACCCTGAAGACCAAGCTAGGAGCCATTTCGATTGGAAAGCGGCGTTTGCTGCCAATGGCACGCTGCAAGATAGCTACAGCGTTGAATATCGGGTTCGCCATGCTGATGGACACTGGGTATATGTTTGGGATCGGGGTTGTTTGCTCCGCGATGCCAGTGGGCAGGTGATTCGCGTGGTTGGTTCTACGGCAGACATTAGCGAGCGCGTTCAAATTGAACGAGATCGCGAGCGCATTTTACAACAAGAACAAGCCGCAAGAAAAGAAGCGGAGAAAGCTAATCGCATTAAAGATGAATTTCTGGCAGTACTATCTCACGAACTGCGATCGCCTCTCAATCCGATTTTAGGCTGGTCGCAACTGCTACTAACAGGCAGACTGAATGCCACCCAAACCGCCGAGGCTTTACAAACGATCAGGCGCAATGCCACACTACAGTCGCAATTAATCGAAGACTTACTCGATGTGTCGCGCATTCTGCGGGGCAAACTGGCTTTAAATGTAGTTCCCGTGCCTCTGGCAAGAATGATTACGGCTGCCCTAGAAACAGTTAGATTAGCTGCACAAGCCAAAAATATTCAAATTCAGACAGTATTCAGTTCCGATGTTATCGAAGTTTCAGGGGATGCAGGTCGCTTACAGCAAATCGTCTGGAATCTTTTATCAAATGCCGTAAAATTCACGCCTAATGGCGGCCGAGTCGAGGTTCGATTAACACAAATCGATTGCCAGGCTCAAATTCAAGTCTCCGATACTGGCAAAGGCATTGCTCCTGATTTCCTGCCCTATGTATTCGAGCGTTTCCGCCAAGAAGATGGCGCCACAACTCGCCAATTTGGTGGATTAGGACTGGGACTGGCGATCGCACATCAATTAGTCGAACTCCATGGCGGTAGCGTTTTTGTCGACAGCGCTGGCGAAGACCAAGGAGCCACCTTTACGATCAGATTACCACTCTTCGAGTCACAAGGGCAGGAGAAGGAATTAAATTTAGATTCATCCTCTATCCTTCGCCCCTTATCTCTTCCATTAGCTGGGATGAGAATTCTCGTTGTCGATGATGAGCCTGACTCACGAGATTTTGTCGTCTTTGTACTAGAGCAAGCAGGTGCAGACACCCTCGCCATGTCCTCGGCGAGCGAGGCGCTGCAATCGATACAACACAATAAACCTGATTTGCTCGTCAGCGATATCGGAATGCCAGAGATGGATGGTTATATGCTGATCGATTACATCCGTAACCAACTTCCACCTCAGTATCGCGATCTTCTGGCGATCGCCTTAACTGCTTATGCAGGAGAAGCCAACGAACGCCAAGTTTTGCAAGCAGGATTTCACCAACACCTTGCCAAGCCTATCGATCCAAGTGTGTTAGTTGCTGTAGTAACGCGCTTGGTTGCCCCTTCATTGCCAACAGGGATTTAATTCAAAAATCGATATTCTGATTGAAAATAGGCAAAAGGCAACAAAAATCTTTTACGTATGATTTTAGTAGTGAAAAAATTCAACAATAGCGATCGCTAACTAACATCGCTGTTTGGTCATCGAGAAGACTAATTTGTGCGACTATTCTACTTTTGTCAATCGTTCTAATTTGGTCTATAGCAATACTCCCTTGTACGTTTTTCTGGTTAATCGCGATTCTCGTTGGGTATAGTCATTTCAAATAGGAAACATATGAAATAATAAAAGTTAGATGAAAAAACAGATTGACTAATTCTTAAGAAGCTTACGTAAAATTATTATTCAACAGAGTTCAAAAGACCTAGTGTATATAGACGAATCAGGTTTTGATGCTTATACATATCGTCCCTATGCTTGGTCGAAAAAATGGTAAGTTGCGACAGACATCTAATTTTTGAACATTTTCAGTGTTATTTGCTTGCCCTGCAATTCAAAAACCAAAGATATTGAAGTTAATATCTTGAATTTATATTCTTGGTCTACTTAAGTTTAGTTAAATCCATTATGTATACTAAAAAAGATACTACATTTATATAGTTTCTATAACTATAAAAAGCCATCGGTGGTGATGCACTTTTATGAGCAATTTTAATTATTGTATTAATTAAAAATCAAATATACTTTAATAGGCAATAAAATTCTTCTATATCTCAAATTTAAATGATTAGGCAACAGATACTTCCCTAACGGTTTCGTTATTTCAGACGAGAATTTGCTGATAGAATTACATTTGTGGTAATTTACGTGAAAATTGGTGATCGAAGTCTCGATTGCCTAATTTTTATCCAGATCACAAATTGTCTATCATCGAATATCTAATAATTTAATTTGAGATAATATATGATTAGATTTGCGTAACAAAATTAGCTTCGTACAGGCAGGATAATGAGTAATAATATTAGTCTAATGCTCAAAGTTTTAAATAGTTAAGATGAGCATTGTAAGT
Source organism: Coleofasciculaceae cyanobacterium (assembly GCA_036703275.1). Taxonomy (NCBI): domain Bacteria; kingdom Bacillati; phylum Cyanobacteriota; class Cyanophyceae; order Coleofasciculales; family Coleofasciculaceae; species Coleofasciculaceae cyanobacterium. Next base: position 26,176 of record DATNPK010000077.1, read on the forward strand.
TTAAATAAGTGAGCCAATCAATAAAATAATTTAACTAGTTACCAAGTAATTCACAGGTTTTAGACACAATTAAGCAAACAGTAAACACTATAATGAGGCAAAAAGCCATGATTAAACCATTAGTCCGTTGGAGCATTACTTTAGGAGTTGCCGGAGTAAGTTTTTTTAGCTGGGGAATACTCGAAAATCTAATTGCAAATGCCTTGCCTCAAGAACAAGTTTTAGAAAAACTCGATCCTGTTCCAGTGTTTACAATTGCCGACGAGCAAGGTGCGCCTTTAGTTGCATCAGGAGAAGATCAGGCCAAAGTTGCAGGGGTTTTTATTTCTCAGGATGATGCTAACCAATTTGTCAATCAGTTAAAAACTGAAAATCCCGAACTAGCACAAAAAGTCAAGGTTGTACCAGTTTCATTAGGAGAGGTTTACAAACTAGCTGAATCTGCTAAAACTCAAGAAAATCCCCTAAATTTTGCTTATGTACCTGAACAAGAAGCCGTAAGTTCAGCCAAAACTATCGGTGAAGCTAATCAGCAACCATACAAAGGTGGAGTACCTTTATTTGTAGCGCGAGGTGGTGAAGGTAAGGGTTACTTAACCTTTGAAAGAAATTCTCAGCAGGTTATTCCTTTTTTCTTTGACAAACAACAGTTAGAACAAATGGTAGCCAGGTTTAAAGAACAAGAACCAGAAGTTGCTGCTAATGTAAATATTGAGGTTCATCCCCTAGAAGGAGTAATTGAAACTCTCGAAACAGGTTCGGATGAGATACTACAAAAAATTGTTTTAGTACCATCAAGTGAATCAATTGAGTTTTTACAAAACGTAGCTCCATCTCCCACAGGAGGAGAAGAAGGAACAATTGAAACAACTCCAGAAGCAGCACCAGCACCAGTAGCACCCCAGAATTAATTAGAATTGTCTAACATTTCTGGTCAAGAACTACACCGTTGGTATCAACAGGCAAAAAAAACGGCGATCGCTAACAATATAGATCTAGCTGAAGTTGATTGGTTACTTCAGAGCTTAACTGGCTTAGATCGCCTGTCTTTACGTCTGGGTACATTCCAAAATCAAGCACAGCTTGAAAGTCATAAAACCCTGTCAGAGCTAAAATTGCTATGGCAACAGCGTCTTCAAGAACGTCTACCAGTTCAATACTTGCTGGAAACTGTTTTTTGGAGACGTTTTCAATTAAAGGTTACCCCAGCAGTTTTAATTCCTCGTCCAGAAACAGAATTAATTATCGATCTAGCTCAAGAAAATAATCTAATTTCTAAAGGCGATCGACATTGGGTAGATTTAGGCACTGGTAGCGGTGCGATCGCCCTGGGTTTGGCAGATGTTTTTCCTCAAGCTACGATCCACGCAGTAGATTTAAGCAGTGATGCTTTACAAATTGCTCGAGAAAATGCGGTTAATTTAAATCTAGAATCAAATATTCGCTTTTATCAGGGTAGCTGGTGGAGTCCCCTAGAGTTTCTCCAAGGCAAAGTAACAGGAATGGTTTCTAATCCGCCTTATATTCCTACCGCACAGATAAACCATTTACAGCCAGAAGTAGCCTGCCATGAGCCTCGTCTCGCTCTTGATGGAGGTCATGATGGTTTAAACGATTTGCGCTATTTGGTTAAAACTGCTCCTCAATATTTAGTTTCAGGAGGAATCTGGCTGGTAGAATTGATGACTGGTCAAGCTAGTACAGTAATTGAACTATTGAAACATCAGGGAGAATATGATGATGTGAAATCGTACTCAGATCTTAATGGCATTGAACGCTTTGTTCTAGCCTACCGCCGTTAACTATTTAAGTATGATAAAAGTTATTTGATCAATCAAAGTAATCGAGCGTTTATGGTACAAGTTTCTCAGGCAGATCTAATTACAGGAGCGATCGCAGGAAAAGTAGTCAGTTTTCCTACCGATACCGTACCAGCATTAGCCGTAAAACCCGAGTCGGCAAAGCAGATTTATCAGCTAAAGCAGCGTTCTCATGATAAACCATTGATTTTATTAGGAGCATCAATTCAAGATTTACTGCCCTATGTGGTTTACACCCGCTCAGAATTGACAGCGTGGCAATCTTTAATCGGTCAATATTTACCTGGTGCGCTTACTTTAGTGCTACCCGCCTCTGCCAAAGTTCCTGCGGCAGTTAATCCAACCGAGTCCAACACCGTCGGCATTAGAATTCCCAATCATCCCATTGCACTCAACATATTGCAGCAAACTGGTGTTTTAGCTACCAGCAGTGCTAATATCTCAGGGCAAAATACTCTGATGACGATGGAAGCAATTGAGCGAGCTTTTCCAGATATTTTGGTGCTTGATTGGCTAGATTCATCAGCAAGCGGTGCTTTGGCTAGTGGACTTCCTTCTACAGTAGTTTGTTGGCAGAATCAAGGATGGCAAATTTTGCGCCAGGGAAGTGTAACTATTTAATTTGAAAGCATAACTGGTTAAATAATCTTAAAATGTTATATTACATTAGTTCCAAGTTACTGAAGCCTGACATCAATCGTTACAATATACAATAAAAGTAGTAGTCTAAAACTAAATTGATGGGGTAAAAGCTAACGCAAAAAACAGCAGTAGTTAGCAATGTTTCATGTAATAAACTTTACTTTGAATCTATTTCTTTGAATTATGAATGAAATTGATGAGCTAAAAGAAGAACTCAAACAGGCGCAGCTTGCTTATCAAATGGCAGCACAAATGAGCCAATTCAAGGCGGGTTTTTTAGCTAGAACTTCTCATGAACTGCGATCGCCTCTTAGCAGTCTGATTGGTTTGCATCAATTAATTTTGTCAGATTTGTGTGAAAGTCCCGAAGAACAAAAAGAATTTATTGCTCAGGCTTATCACTCTGCCTTAAAGTTAATGAAGCTGATTGATGAGATTGTTGCTGTTTCTAAAACAGAATATGGCAGTAATAGTCTACACCTAGAATCGCTTCAGCTTGCAGAAATATTTAGGGAAATCGATCGTCTTACTCATCTTCAGGCTGCTAACCGTAATTTAAAATTAGAAATCGTCAATCCTGATTCGGAAGTTTATGTTTTTGCCGATCGCTCTCGATTAGTTCAGTTGATTTTTAACCTAATTGACAGTGGCATTTCTTTAATGAAGAGAGGGACAATTAAACTCTCAACTACTGAAGTGACGCTCGATAGCGTGAAGGTTGAAATCGACTTAGAATGTCCTGCTGTTTTGTGGCAAGAATCAACTTCAACTGAACCCAATTTTAATCCGAATGATTTAGCCGAAATTCGCGAATTTTTACAAGAGATTAGCCTGTCAGCCAACATGAAGCTATTATTATCTCAAACTCTATTAGAAACAATGGGTGGTAGTTTAGAATTATTAGATCTTGGCTATCTCAATAAACAGCAGCCATTAACTCGGATAATATTAACCTGCAAGAGAAATAATTAAGTGGCTTTTGGGGAAAATGCCAGAGCAAAAAAAAAGACTGCCAATAATTTTTTGTTAGTTTATTGACAATCTATTTTTTTAATTGTTCGGCACAAATTATATTGCCATAAAGTTTGCTTGGAGTAAATTTGCTTTATTTAGGCTCAAATTAATATTGCGACTTGCTCTCTTGAGAACATTCTTGCTCCCAACATTTTTTAAATAAAGTAATTTGATATAAGTACCAAAAGTGCCTGACGTTCCAAACAGAATACTGGTGACCAAGCTGCTGATTAAAATATTGCCAAATTAAATTGGTGGTTAATTTTATTTTTCTATTCATCGACCAAGAGTCCTTTATTGATAATTTAAAATGACTTTTAACTTGAGAGAGCGTTGAAAAAATCGACTTAAATCTAATCGACTAATTAAACGGACGTAGTTTTGAGGCTTCCTGAAAACGTTGACCGCCCGATGATTTTATTTGCCTTCTATTATTAAATTGCCCAATTAAATTAAATTCTCCTTGGTCGGAAATGCCTAAAATCTAATTTTAAACAACAAAGTATTAAGTATTCCTACGAATTGTCAAACTTGAGTATTTCTGTAGATTTAAGCTAAGCTTCTAGTTATATCCAAAGTAATCCGACCGCTAAACTCAGGAATTGGTGCTGCGGGTTTTGATAGCTTGACACGAACCTGGCTAACCTTGTCTAAACCTAATATCTGATCCGCGATCGCGCTAGCTAGCTTTTCGACTAAATCAAACTTAGCGGTGGTAATTTGCTGCTTAACAATGGCGATCGCTTCTCGATAGTCTAAAGTATCTTCTATATTGTCACTTTTGCCCGCAGGTACTAAATCGACCCACAAGGTCAAATCTACCTCAAACCATTGTCCTAGTACTCGCTCTTCGGGTAAATAGCCCACATATCCGTAAGCGCGAATACCACTAACTTCAATTGAATCCATTTTTGATTTTTTTGATTATTTATAAATCCTGGTGCGTGTAGGGTTTGGCATCTGAACCTGTATAGCTAGCAGCAATATGACCATTCCCAGTCATTTTGTATTTGTAGGTCACTAAACCTTCTAAGCCTACAGGGCCACGGGGAGGCATTTGCTGGGTACTTATGCCAACTTCTGCGCCAAAGCCATAGCGGAAGCCATCGGCAAAGCGAGTGGAACAATTATGATACACTCCCGCAGCGTCTACTTGGTTTTGGAAGATATCTGCTGTTTGACTGTCTTCGGTAACGATCGCATCAGTATGTTTTGAGCCATATTGGTTGATATGAGCGATCGCCCTCTCTAGAGAATCAACAATTTTGATAGCGAGGATTAAATCGCTATATTCAGTTTTCCAATCGTGTTCTTTAGCTGGAGTAGCTGCGATAATTTTCCTGGTTGCTTCATCTCCTCGCAATTGCACTCCTGCTGTTTCTAAGGCAGTTGCAATCTGAGGCAGAAACTCCTCGGCAATATCCTCATGTACTAATAACGTCTCGATCGCGTTACAGGCTGCGGGATACTGAGTTTTAGCATCAACGGTAATTTTAATTGCCTTATCTGGATCGGCTGCTCGATCTAAATATAGATGACAAATACCATCGGCATGACCTAGTACGGGAATACGAGTGTTGTCCTGCACGTATCGGACAAAAGAATTTGAGCCTCTAGGGATAATTAGGTCTACATAGCGATCGAGTTTTAATAACTGTTTAATTTCTTCTCTGGTAGTCAACAACTGTACCGCAGCGGGATTAACTTTGGTAGACTCTAATGCCTGATGAATCACTTTAGTCAATGCCTGACAAGAGTTAATCGCTTCTGTGCCACCTTTGAGAATTACCCCATTACCAGACTTAATCGCCAAACTGGTAATTTGAATTAAAGCTTCAGGACGCGCCTCAAAAATAATGCCTAATACTCCCAATGGGCAAGTAACCCGCTTTAAGATTAATCCTCGATCTAACTCGCGGTGTATTTGATTCACACCGACTGGATCGTCTAATTTAGCTACATCTCGCACACCAGCGATCGCTGCTTGCAGTTTAGATTCTCCTAACTTTAGTCTGGCATATAGTGCGGGAGCAATATTATTTTTTGATGCTGCTTTAAGATCGGCTTCGTTGGCAGCAATTAATTCGGTCTTAGCTACTTCTAAAGCTTGCGCTATCGCTTCTAAAGCAGAATTTCTATCTTCTATAGATAATACTGCCAGTTTGCCTGCTGCTGCGCGGGTTTGTTGAGCAATTTCGATTAAGAAGGATGATGCTGTTTGAGAGGCTACCATTATCGCTGCTAATTTATAGTACGAGTTTACCAAGAATACAGTTTATAGCTATTAGCTAGTCGGTTGGTCAGCGCGATCGCACTTGCCAACAAAAATTTTAATCTTGTTGAATTTCACTAACAACCTTTAAACAAGAATGTATAATCAATTTTTTAACCCAACCTACGAGAATTTTTGAGCTAGCTTAATATAAGAAGTATCAACAATTTTAACGGATGGAGTTAATCGAAGAGTACAAATTTTTTTGCGCTAATCAATTAAATTCCAGTAACGCTCTTTGATTTAACGCTTGAATCGGTCTGGCATTATTGCCAATCACTTCTAGAAAACGAGCAATTTGCCATTTTGATACTGATATTGGTTGCTTCAAAACCAGCCAGGTAACAATTTCTGAACAGGGAGGAGTGGTAAGAGAACCTAGATAGCGATAGTATCGATCGCTGTTTTTAGGCAGCAACTGGAGAGCATTAATCACCAAGTCTGACACTTGAGCTTCTCGATCAGCTAAATTATCGGCAACGGAAATTTTTTGCCAGATAGTGTCTAAAGCTGGATTAATTGCACCTTCAGACATTAACACAGCCAAGACAACTAAATCACCTGTAGCTAAATTCTGATGTACAAAATGCGCCTCCATCGCAAACGGCTTGCCTAATACTAGATGCTCACTAGGTTGATGAAAATGAAACTGCAACAGTTCGTATACTTGACCATCTAAAGTTAAATTACTTCCTGGCTGATAGTTAACTCTAATAGTGCGACCGTTGTTGACAATTGCCAAAGGCGTATCTTGATAATTAAGTTCTAAGTTCCCCACAGCGGCAGTTACTCCAGATTCTAGATTAATTGGTGATTGAGCTTGACCTGAACTGCAAACCGCAAACTCCGAATCGAGTTCTCCCCAAAAGTCTGTCCCCGTTTCTCCCGTGTAACTCCAGGTACTAGCCCGCGCCCTGTCTGAAGGTAAATAGTTCAAGGCGATCGCTTCTACCAGCAAAAATTTTAATAAACCTCTTCGCTTCATCAATCTAAATTGTCTTTTTCCTGGTTAAAATCTGAGCGACTTCTATAGCTGTTGCAGGAGCGAGTAAGACACCGTTACGATAGTGTGCCGTAGCTAGCAAAACATTACTATAGCCAGATAGGTTTTCAATGATTGGGGCGGAAATGCCTTCAGGACGAGGTCGTTTACCAGACCAAGTTTCTAACACAGTTGCGGTTTTTAAATCTGGACAAAAAGCGATCGCACCCTGGATCACTTTCTTTAATAATTCAGCATCAGCAATACTTTCTCCTGTTTCGGTGGGAAATTCTACCGTTGCACCCAGCCAATATGCTCGATCGCCTAAAGGTACGAGATGAATATCATTACCTGTAATTACGGGTTGAAAATTTGGATTACCCAAAGAGCGATCCAACCTAAGTTTAATCGCCTGTCCTAATACAGGACGGATCGCAATAGTTTGCTGTAAAGATTTAGTTAAAGGAGTTGAACCCAAACCTGCGGCAATAATTAGCTGTTCGACTTCAATTTTGCCAATAGTGGTTGCTATTTGCTGACAGGTTGATAGTTCATGATCTGAGTGAGTAGTAAAATCCTTTACCTCTACTCCAAAGTGAAACTTAACTCCGTTAGCTGTGGCAGCAGCGACGAGAGCTTTAGTAAGTTCAACAGGATTAACTTGTGCATCCTGGGGAGAATATACAGCACCAATAATTTGCTCGCTGACTAGATGAGGGCATTGCTGACTAACGTAAGTGCGATCGCCTATTTCTAGTTTCCAGCCTGACAAAGCGCGAAATTCCTGTAGCTTTTGCCATTTTTCTAAATCATCTCCCCTAAACAACAGTTTAAAGATTCCCTGACGATTTACAGAAATATTCAGCCCTGTTTTAGCTTCAAGTTCAGAAATTAAAGTTGGATAGCGTTTCAAACTCGTAGCACGAAACCGCCAAGCCCTGCCTTTTTTCTTATGGCTAATTGCCCCCATCAATACTCCCAAAGCTGCCCTAGTTGAACCAGAAGCAGGAGTATTTTTTTCAACTACGGTAATATCTAACCCTGAAACCAGGCTAAGTTCATAGGCGATCGCTGCGCCGACAACCCCACAGCCAATAATGACAATTTTGCTCATCTTATACCAATTCTCTTGTATTAGCTGGACAGATAAATAACACTCGTAGCGCGATCAATCATCCGTGTTCATCTGTGTTCATCTGACGGGAATCATGCACGGGCATATCCTTTAGGGGACTTTTATACAGCAAAATCTCAGACAGATCGGTCTACGACTAAATCTTTGATTACTTTTGCTCAATAATATTAATTATCAACCTGTTGATAATTAATTAAAAAAGACTTGGCAGTGCCAAGCCTCTATAGCTGATGATTAGTGCCAATCCACCTTAAGCATTACCATCAAAATCAGGAGTAATTTTATCTACGGTTTCTTTAACTTCATCTTTTACACCTTCAAATACATTTTCTGCTGATTCCATTGCGGCTTCAGCTTGATTGACCGACTCTTTAGTCTGAGGAATTAAACTAGCGTAAGCATCCAGATCGGAGACGACTTCCTTATACTGATTAATTGCTACAGTGTAGTTTTTCTCGCTGACAGCAGCATCAATATTTTCAAAATGTTTGAAGATATCTTTAGCGACATTTAAAGCAGGCTCTTGTTCATCTGGAAGCAAAGCATTAGATAAATAAGTCAAGTCCCTTCTGATCGAACCAAGAGGCCCATGTAAAAAAGAATTGGCATTAGCCCAATCTTCGTTCGCAATCGACTCACCCAGTTCGGGAATTCTCTGACGGGCTACGTCTAAAGGAATACTATAAGTTCTGATTGTTTGAAGTTTTTCGGGGGTATAGGTTGGTGGCGCAGACACACTAGGCCCACCACAGCTAATTAAAAGGGTTGTAGCTAAAACTAATATTAAAGATAGAATAGGACGAAAAATTTTCATTTTACTCAAAACTGACTTTGTTACTTCAGTTTAATTTTCTCAGAAAACCTGACATCATGACATCTTCCTGAGACTTGTTCGTCTTTACGACCCAGGTTAAAAAATTTTACGCCGAAAAAATTGCACTATTTCTTTAGCAATATCTGAGGCCCAGTGTTCTTGAGGATAATGTTTGGCTTGAGCTAATTCAACCAAAGTAATATCTGAGTTAGCTGCTGCTAACTTTTTGGCATCAGCAACATTTAACCACTTATCCTCTACACCCCAAATAATTAAAGTAGGTTTTGCCCACTGACTTAAACCAGCTTCAATTTCTTTGGTTGTTGTCTTTAACTGTAATTTTTTGGCGATCGCCATTAAGGCTCTACCTACATCCGAACTTTGTAAAAAAGGTTTACGCAAAACGTTTAAATCTTTATCGGCAACCACAAAACCACTGCCCTTTTCGATATTGCGATCGACTAATAGAGGATCTTGAGTCATCATGTCCCCTACCAAAGGAAAGGTAAACTGTTTCATTGACCAAGGAAGTTTGGCATTGTCTGAAATCGGGGTATTGAGAATAATTAATCCTTCGATGCGATCGGGATTTTGTAGGGCATACTGTATCCCTACTGAACCCAGAAATCCTTGGACTACTAGGTAATATTTTTCTAACTTTAGCGCAGTAATTAATTCGTCTAACTCTTTGATAAATGCTTCAGGAGTATAGGCAAAATCTCGCTGATTAGGTTTATCGGAAAATCCGCAGCCAATCCAGTCTGGGGCAATACTAGGAATTTCTGACTCAGCTAAAAAAGACATTAATTTTTGCCAAGTATAGCTATGGGAAGGTAAGCCATGTAAAAAGAGAACAGGAGTACGCTCACTCTCTACTTCAGTCTGACGATAAAACCACTCGAACTTACCAACCTGGATTTTATTTGTTTTAATCGACATTTATTTTTTATGTTTGTTAACTCATTAAAAGGTTTAGTTGGGTTTCACGCTTTGTTCTAACGCCACTTGCTACAACGGAGGATACCTCCACGACGCGTTTGCCCGTGCATGACTAACTTCGTGTCCTAAAGGATACCGCTCCGCATATCCTTTAGGGCATATCCTTTAGGGCAACGCAGTGGCTTCCCAATCTACCAATCTTATTACTTTTGAGAAATTGTATTATACTCTTCGCCAAGCTACCGTCAAAGATATCGAAATACTCGATCGCATTCATGCTGAAAACATGAAGGGTTATGTTGAACAAGTTTACCCTTGGAATCCTACTTTATTTCGCGACTCTTTTAGCTCACAGGATTATCAAATAATTGAGCTAAGAAATTTTCCAATTGGTTTTATTAAAGTTGTGGTTACTACCGAAATCTATTTAGCAGAAATTCAAATAGACCGTCATTATCAAAATCAAGGTATTGGTACGAGTTTGATTGCCTCGATTATCAAGCGATCGCAACTGAATAATCAAAAATTATGGCTCAAGGTTCTTAAAGTAAATCCCGCTGAAAGGTTGTATGAAAGATTGGGATTTAACGTATTTGAAGAAACATCTACTCACAAAATGATGAGGTTAAACTAAAAATATTTTTTAATAATAATTTGATACTGAATTTACCATTTCTATGGTCAAATAATTTTGAAAGCGTATAAACTCATCAATATTCAACTAAAATCAAAACAAGAAAAATTTATTCAAGACAAGATTGCTAGTAGTGTATACAATAACGCTGATGATGTAATTACATAAGCTTTTAAGCTTTTAAAAGCAAAAGAAGGAACAATAAAAGAACTGCAAGACAAAATTGCTGTTGGAAAACAACTAGCTAACGGACAATTAACTGATGGTGAACAGGTTTTTAATCGTCTACAAGAGAAGATTAAACAATTAACAGTTCAGTGTGTTATCGAGTTCCCAATTAGTAATTTGGTTACTGTATTCATTCCACTGTTGATATTTGAGTTTTAAATAAGATGCAATAAAAGGTTCGCCAAAGGCGGCTGGAAAAACTTGATTTTTTTCCAAGCTACGCAAGGCATCTAACAAATTGGCGGGAAGTCGCTTCACTTGTTCTGGTGGTAGTGGATCGGTATAGCTATTATTGTTAGAGCGATCGCCTGGATCGATTTTACGTTTGATACCGTCTAAACCAGCGGCAATAATCGCCGCGGGAAGTAAATAAGGATTTGCAGCACCGTCTCCTAGTCGTAGTTCAAAGCGATCTAAATCGGGGATGCGAATCATGTGAGTGCGATTATTACCGCTATAGCTTATCGTATTGGGCGACCATGTTGCACCAGAGATGGTTATGGGGGAATTAATCCGCTTGTAGGAATTAACTGTAGGATTGCTAAACGCACACAAGGCAGAAGCCGACTCAAGTATTCCTCCGATGAATTGATAGGCTAAGGGAGAAAGTTCTAAATCCTCGTCTGTTTCTCGAAATAAATTAGTCTTACTAACATTATCCCAAACAGAAATATGAGTATGGCAACCGTTGCCTGTTAGGTTACTAAATGGTTTAGGCATAAAGGTAGCGCGAAATCCATGTTGTTCGGCAATACTTTTCACCATATACTTAAAAAAGACATGACGATCTGCCGTAACCAAGGCATCAGCGTAATCCCAGTTCATTTCAAACTGTCCGTTGGCATCTTCGTGATCGTTTTGATAGGGTTTCCACCCTAGAGATAGCATCCCATCGCAGATCTCACTCACCACATCGTAACGACGCATCAAAGCCTGTTGATTGTAGCAAGGTTTAGCAGCGCGATCGCGATTATCAGAAATTTCGTGAGCATCGGCAGATAACAAAAAATATTCGCACTCAACCCCTGTCATAATTGTATAACCCAGTTCTTGGGCCTGTTTTAGCATCTGCTTTAAAATGAGTCGGGGAGTTTGTGATATTGGTTCACCGTCTAATCCATAAAGATCGGCTGGCATCCATGCCACATCTTTTTGCCAAGGTAGCTGAAATAAGCGATCGCGATCGGGTACTGCCAAGATATCAGGATCGGCAGCAGTCATATCTAACCAGGCTGCAAATCCGGCAAACCCTGCCCCGTTTTCCGCCATTTCATCAATACTTTGGGCAGGAACTAGTTTAGCCCTCTGTACCCCGAATAGATCGGTAAAAGAAATCAGAAAATAACGAATTTCGCGATCGCGCGCCAGTTCGGACAATAGCATATTAATGAACAATACCTCACACAACTAACCCATACTATGAGGCGATCGCCTATAGATATTTGTAGCTATCAATACTATTCACTTTGAGCATCGTCAAATAAGCTAATAATTTCTTGGTCTTCTTTATCCAAGTCATCACTCATTACAAATAGCTGAGTTTTGGCTTCATAGAGTATTAATCAGCAATAAGTTCTAACACTATTTATTTGGCAAAGATGCCATTATATAATTAGCTAAGTCTAGCTAATCTATTTGTAGTAGCATGAAAATAGCAAATATTCACGAAGCCAAATCGCAACTGTCGAAATTAATTGAATCAGCTTTAGCAGGAGAAGAAATTATTATTGCTAAAGCGGGAAAGCCCCTCGTCAAATTGATTCCCTACCAAGAAAATAAAACTCCTCGAACCCCTGGAGGATGGGAAGGAAAAGTAATTATGAGCGATGATTTTGATAATGAACTTCCAGCAGATATTCTGGCGGGCTTTCTGGGTGAAGAAGAGTAATGCACCTACTGTTGGATACTCATACTTTGATTTGGTGGTTAGCTAACAATTCTACTCTTTCTATTACAGCAAAAGGGGCGATCGCCAATCCAGATAATTTAGTATTTGTTTCTGCTGCTTCGGCTTGGGAAATTGCCATCAAAAAGTCTTTAGGTAAACTACAAGCACCAGATGATCTGCAAAAACAAATTGAAGAAACCAAATTTAGACCATTAGCAATAAATATAGACCATGCCTTAGCGATCGAACATTTACCTTATTATCACCAAGATCCTTTTGACCGTATTTTAATCGCTCAAGCAATTTACGAACAGCTCACAATTGTTACTCGCGATCGCATATTCAAGTCTTACGATGTTGCTATTATTCAAAGTTAAACTAAATTATCGAATTGATTAAAAACCATTTTTACTCAACCTCTTTCAATAATTGAACGATCGCTTTTTTGATAAACGCTTCATTTTCAGGATTTTGATTAGGTTTTATATACTATGCTTGCTTCTGATAATTTAGTCTAAAGTAAAATTTGACTTACTATACAAGTAAAGCTTAGTGTATGTAAGAGCAATTTATTAGAAGGAATGAAAAAATTATTAGTAACAGGAGCAAGTGGTTTTTTAGGCTGGAATTTATGTCAATATGCCCAAACAGATTGGAAAGTATATGGAACTTATTTTAGCCACGAAGTAACAATAACTGGGGCAACTTTATCGAAAACTGATTTAAAAGATTTTTCTGCTTTAGATCAATTATTTAAAGAAATAAAACCTGATGCAGTAATTCATACTGCCGCGGCTTCTAAACCGAATTTTTGCCAAACTCATCGAGAAGAATCTTATGCTATCAACGTTACTGCTGCGGTAAATATTGCTCGTTTGTGTAGTGAAAATAATCTTCCCTGCGCCTTTACCTCAACAGATTTAGTCTTTGATGGCAAACATCCTTTATATAAAGAAACCGATCCTGTTTGTCCGATAAATTATTACGGAGAACAAAAAGTAGTAGCCGAACAAAAAATGAGCGAAATTTATCCCGCGATCGCTTTATGTCGAATGCCTTTGATGTTTGGGTTAGCTTCCCCTGTTTCTCCTAGCTTTGTCCAGGGTATGGTTAATAACTTAAAAGCTGGCAAAGTAACAAACTTATTTACCGATGAATTTAGGACTCCCGCTAGTGCTAAGGCTGCATCGCAAGGATTATTATTAGCTATAGAAAAACAAGTACAAGGAGTTTTACACCTGGGAGGCAAAGATCGTATCTCTCGCTATAATTTTGGTTTATTGCTAGCCAATATTTTGCAATTATCGACAGATTTAATTCAGCCAGGTAAACAAGCGGATGTAATTATGGTAGCACCGCGATCGCCCGATACGTCTTTAGATAGCACTAAGGCTTTTGCTTTAGGTTATCAACCTTTATCTTTAAAACAAGAGTTAAATAAGATCCTACTCTAGATCGATATTTAACTCTTGCCAGATTTTTTAAATTAGCTATTACTGTAACGCAAAAAAACAGCAATTATTCTGCTAAAAAAAGAGCCAATTTTTATTTTTCTGATTTATAAAGAGACTCTTGAAATTCTCGACCCATCATACTTCCAAATTGAGACCAACCCATATTAGGGGTTTTAGCTAAATTAGACTTAATTCGTTCGAGTTTTTTTCTCAATCCCATTAATTCTGTGGCGTTAGGAGGCAAAATTTCATTATAAGCTGATGCCAATTCCTCGTTGGTTACCGTATTAAAGTCAATAGACTCTCCAACTACAATTAAATTACGAACGATAGGCAACATATTATTTTCTCGATTATTTGGGTTAAAAAAACTTTTAACATTTGTTTGACCAAATGTTAAAAGTTTAATTAATAATACTAACTACAAGCGAAATTTTCAACTTAATTTATTATTAGTTGTTATCTTTAATTTTAAATTGGGGTTAGATCAATTAGTTTACAATACATTTATCTTACCTAAATAGTTGTTAAAAATATTTAATAGCTTGATATTAAGTTATAATATCCTCAAATATTTTTTGAAGTAGGTTGCAGTTTGAATGCTTCTAATATATAGCTTACTTAAAATAGTAATTCTAAATTAATACCTGCACGATTATCGTTATTTTCGATTGAGTTTTGCCATTCTAAGTTTGTAGATAAGCGTAAGTTGGAAATAACTGCGTAGCCAACGGACAAAGAAGTAATGCCTACTTCTTCGCTAGCTCCTGGAGAAATAAAGCTTTGAGATAGAGAAATATCACCCGCGCCAGTGCGCGAAAAAGCCAGCATCAGTCTTAAACCAAGGTGCAACCCGTCAGTATTAAAGTCATTACTTTGAACATAACGATAGCCAACGAGAGGAGCAATGTTTATATAGTTACCTAAAGGTAATAAGAAATAATGCAAATCTGCGCCAAAAGCATTGCGATCGCCATTAAATGCTGATTGATAGTCGGTGCTAAAAGTTAAACCAGTGCGCTTAATAAAAATATCTTCGATGCCGAAATTGATTCCTGCGGCATCATTAGAAGGAAAGTCAGTAAACCCAAGGCGTAAGCGTGTCCGAAAACTAGGATCGTGTCGAATGTCTTCTCTAACATCGGGGACTTCTTTTAACCAACGTTGCAGTGTCGGACTTTCTTGAATTACGCGATCGGGAATATCTAGATTTGTGTCTGCTTCTTGAGCAATGACGGGAAGGTTGACAAGGCTAATAAAACCAATTTGCCAACCAAAGCTGATAGACAACAGCTTTAAAAGATTAATGGCGTTCAAAGATTTACCCTAAATTTTCCTCAGCCAGTCTATCTTAAATGATCGAATGATCGTTGATAAGTCTTACTTTTCTGGAACAAACTTTAAAGATACACCGTTCATACAGTAGCGTTCTCCAGTGGGTTGAGGACCATCATTAAATACATGACCCAAATGACCGCCACAGCGACTACAGTGTACTTCTGTTCTAGTCATAAACAAGGAGCGATCTGTAGTAGTATCGATCGCCTCTGTTAAAGGTTTGTAAAAACTAGGCCATCCTGTACCGCTATTAAATTTGGTTTCAGAAGTAAACACAGGTTGACCGCAGCCAGCACAGAGATATGTACCATCGTCATAAACTTTGTCCAAAGAACTTGTCCCTGCTCTTTCTGTTCCATGTTTACGTAACACTTTGAACTGTTCGGGAGTTAAAGATTGTTTCCATTCCTGCTCGGATTTTTGAATTTCGTATTGATTTTCCGAAGTTGCCATAATTGTTAAATTGATAATTGTGAAGATTTGCAAATATTATTATTATGGCGTGAGTTCAACCGAAACGAAATTGGCTGATTGCCGTATGTTGATTGTTAGCTTTGAACAAAACTGACAGTGCTGGAGAAAATTTAAGCTATGGGAAGACAAAAACGAAAGACGCTCCCTTTGCCTAGTTCGCTTTTCACTTCAATGCGACCACCCTGCAATTCTACCAGACGACGAGCGATCGCCAGTCCAATACCCGTTCCCCCTGAATGACTGGCGCGGGAGGGATCGGCACGCCAAAAACGTTCAAATACATAGGATAGGTCTTTCTCGGCAATTCCCACTCCCGTATCGGTTACAGAGATCCACACCTGGCGATTAATTTTGATTGCTTCTACGACGATCGAGCCAGTTTCAGTGTAGCGAATCGCGTTACCTAATAAGTTGACTAAAATTTGTTCAGTGCGATCGCGATCGGCTAACACAGGAGGAATATCTTGAGGACAGTTTAATTTCAACTCTGGACCTTCTTCTAACAATTGATCGGCAAAACGTTCCACTAGAGAAACAAGTAAAGGACGCAAATTAATCTTGCGTAAGTTGATTGATAAATAACCAGCTTCTGCCTTAGAAAGTTCCTGTAAATCGTGAATTAATCGTTCTAAACGTCTTGTTTCTTTAATTAAACGTAAATAAAGTTCAGGAGTACCATCAATTCTGTCATCAGCCAGTTCTTCCAAATAACCTCGCACTACGGTTAAAGGTGTACGTAGTTCGTGAGTTAAATCGCTAATTAATTCTCTTCGTCTTTGTTCCACATCTCTAATACTGCTTGCCATCGAGTTGAAGCTGACGCTCAACTGATTTAATTCAGGAATGTCGCTTTCAGGAACTCTTTCGGCTAAATCTCCTGCTGCAAAATTTTGAGTGATTCGCTTCATCTGCTTAACAGGTTGAGTAATCCGCTTGGAAGAAATATAGCTTACACCTCCTGCGGCACTTGCTCCGACTATAACTGATAGAATTGCGCTGCGATTCCAAGCGTTTTGAAATCCTTCTACTAAGTAAGTACGAGCTGAACGAACGGTAAAAATACCTCTTTTTTCTAATTGTTCTAGACGCAAGACAAACATTCTGGGAGAAGAAACTTTAGCAATAATGACAAAGCTGCCTAATCCCACCATCATTACCAATAAATGTGAAATAAATAACCTCGCTCCTAAACTTAGTTTTGGCATTATGTCAGATCTATAGTTTGAGTTTTAATAACGTAATCAGCCAACATAGCTTATATTACTTGTGAATCATTGATAGTAAGTCTGTTCAATTTTTTGCTGTATACCTTGGGGGATTTTGCTAAAAAAGTTATATCCCGTTTTCTTTTCTACCTCATCTACAGATACGATGTAGTCTTGCCAATATGTGTTGCGCACCTGCTCAGAATTGGGTATCCAGACAGCAAGGGTAGCAACATTCTGTTTAGTTATCTCGGCATCTGCTCGATCTAAAATTAAGATAACTTTCCAGGTAAATTCGGGAACAACCACTTTACTTTGGGCAATTTTTTGGGCAATGCTGTTCCCCCCTGCCACAATATAGAGTTGCTTGCCTTGGAAAACTAAATTTCGGCTATATTCTTCTAATTCCCGCCAGACTTCGCGATTGTTACTAGGAGACTGAGGGATAATATTGGTCATGATGAAAGTACTGCTATTATCGGATCTACTGCTAGTGCGATCGCCACTGGGAACTAGATGTCCGCGATCGTAACCACTGCCTCGATAGTCATTTGGTCTGACGGCATAGCAATTAGTTGGTAGGTCGATGTTGGGACGAAAATCATCGACACGTTCTGTTGTGCCGATCCAACTGCGATCGAGCTGCCAACTAACCCAGTTAGCTATTCCTGCATTGCAGTTATAAGACAAGGCATATTCAGCTTGTTCAATTAGATAGTTGTTCTGGTTGCCGTTTGCCTGGCTGGGGTTGCCGTAGCGAAGATGTATATTTTGTGTAGCCGTGGTAGCACAACCAGTTAAAACAAAAATTAGAATTATGGCTGTGAAAGAAAATAAATTGTTAATAATCGATTTTAATTTCACAGCCGTTTGATGATTCATTCTTTAATTCCTGACAGCACCAGACTATTCTATAGGAGCAAACCCCTGACGCTGAATATTTTCCGTTACCACCCGAGGGTCTAAGAATTGTAGTAGATAATCGGGCCCTCCTGCTTTAGATCCCACCCCAGAAAGCTTAAAGCCACCAAAAGGTTGACGAGAGACGATCGCCCCAGTAATGTTGCGGTTGATATATAGGTTACCCACTTCAAACTCGCGGGATGCTTGGTCAATATGGCTGGGAGTACGGGAATATAAACCACCAGTCAGAGCGTAGTCTGTACCGTTAGCCAGAGATATAGCCTGGTCAAAATTATCTGCCTTCATTACCGCCAAAACAGGGCCAAAGATTTCTTCTTGGGCAATCGTATCTTCTGAAGTAACCCCGCTAAAAATAGTAGGAGAAACATAGTAACCACCGTCGGGAGTAGACATTTCTAAAGCTAGTTCACTTTCTTGTTTACCTTGGGTGATATATTCTAAAATGCGATCGCGAGCTTTCGGGTCAATTATCGGCCCTACCTGAATGCTAGGATTATCTGCTGCACCGACGTTCAGAGATTTAGTAGCCTCAACCAGTCTAGCAAGAAAGGCATCATGGACTGGGGATGCCACAATTACCCGCGAACAGGCTGAACATTTTTGTCCACTATAGCCAAACGCTGACTGTACTACCCCTGCTACTGCCTGGTCTAAATCGGCACTTTCATCCACAATAATGGCGTTTTTTCCGCCCATTTCGGCAATTACTCGCTTGAGATGTTTTTGTCCTGGCTGTAGTTTGGCAGCTTCTGCGTAGATTTGACAGCCAACTTCCCGCGAACCAGTAAAGGCAATTACGTGAGTGTCTTTGTGTTCGACTAAATACGTACCCACTTCTGAACCCTTGCCAGGAACATATTGAAATACTCCTTGAGGAATACCAGCTTCGACTAGAATTTCTGTCAACTTAGCCGCAATTACCGCCGAGGTGGCAGCTGGTTTTAAGAGAGTACAGTTACCTGTAACCAAAGCAGCAACGGTCATCCCAGTGGCGATCGCCAAGGGGAAATTCCAAGGAGAGATGACTACCGCAATACCTTTTGGTTGATAGAAGTAGCGGTTATTTTCACCTGCGATATCGTAGTTTGTTCCCTCAGTCAGTCTTTCCATCTCAGAGGCATAATAGCGACAAAAATCAATTGCCTCAGAAACTTCTCCGTCAGCCTGGGGAATAACTTTACCTACCTCTAAACAAATCCAGGCGTTTAATTCGTGTCGTTGCTGTTCCATCAGATCGGCAGCTTTACGTAAGATATTAGCTCTTGCTGTTGCCGAAGTATTTTTCCAAGATTGGAAGGCTTCCTTGGCGGCATTGATTGCCTGTTCTGCCTGTTCGACAGAGATTTGCCCAACTTTACCGACTAACTCTGTCGATCTTGAGGGGTTGAGTGAGTCAAGATAGTTGGCGGTTTCCAGGTATTGGCCGTTGATTAACGGTAAATAGGTTTTACCCAGTTCTTGTTTAACTTTTGCTAAAGCCTGTTCTGCTTTCATCCGTTTCTCGGTATCCGCATAATCGGTATCTGGGGCATATTGAAATGGGGTTTTATCTGGATCGATAACGCGCCTCTGGGCCATATTATCGACCACAGGAGGAGCAATTAATTCGGCAATCGGCTTTTGTTCCTGATTTTGCCGTATAAATGAACTATTTGCCGTATTTTCTAACAGCCTGCGAATTAGATAAGCCATTCCTGGTAATAGATTGCCGTAGGGAGCATATACTCTTACTCGATGTCCTCGCTTAACCAAAGCCTGAGCCAATTTATCTCCCATCCCGTATAGCACCTGCATTTCCAAGCGACGAGTTGGGATATTTAAGGTTTCGGCGATCGCGCAAGCCAAAGCCTGGGAGCGAACATTATGACTACCAATCGCTGCATAAAGATATTCATGGTTTTCCAGCAGCCGCTGCGTCATACGCTCGTAATTGAGATCTGTGGCGGCTTTTTGGTTATATACGGGCTGATCCCAGTGATTTTGTAGAGATTTAATAGTTTCTTGATCCCAATATGCTCCTTTGACCAACCTAACAGTTAGCGGATTGCCTCTGGCTTTTGCCCACTCAATTATGCTCTCTAAGTCAGAGTAAGAATCTCTAAGATAAGCTTGAAGAGTAATACCTAAATCGGTTCTACTCCGAAATTCCTCTTCCATGAGCAACTGTTTGAGAATCTCTAGCGTCAAGTCCTTATAGCGATATTGCTCCATATCAAAATGGATTGCTGCTTTGAGTTCATCTGCTTTGCGTAATAAAATTCTCAGGCGATCGCATACTTTTTCTTTACTGCCAACAGGATTAAGGGGATCGAACTGGGAATAGAATGCAGTAAGCTTGACGGATACCTGTACCTGAGGCAACTCTACACCATCGGCTAGATCTATGCCTTCTTTTCGTTTCCAGCTTTGGGCTTTTTGCGTCAGTCGTTCAATTAAATCTAGGTAGCGTTGCAGATAATCTTCGGCTTCAGCTTCCGTAATTACTGCTTCTCCTAACAGATCGATCGTATAGGTCATGCCTTCTTTACGCAGGCGATCGATAGCTTTGATTACCTCAGCAATATTTTCTCCAGCAATATATTTATATGCTAAGGTTTCTACTGCTTTAGTAATCGTAGCTGCTGCGGTTTGAGCAGGAAAAGAATCAGGATCGCTAAAGTTAAGGATACTTTTTAGTGCATTAGGCAACTCCACCGCTTCCGCACTCATATACTGTTGGAAGTGATTGGCAATCTCAGCTTTGCTTTGAAGGGCAGGAATCGCATCAATAAAGCGAAACATCTGTACCCGTAGTCCTGGATTAGCCATTGTCCAGTCCAAAACTTTATCGTCCCAGCGCATTTGATCTCGCATTCGATTAAAGATATTGTTCTTTTCTCTGGTACTTTCGATCAATTCTTGGGCGATGGACTGAGTTTTAGGTTCGTAACGGCGGTTTATTTCTACTTTATCGGCTTGAGCAACCACTATGTAAATACTCCTGGAAGTTAAATACTCAATTATGTTAACTAAAAAAATAGTGCATCTAAACAAAAGCTTAGAGCTTACAGCTTGGAGCTTAAAGCTTGTTTGCGAAATGTAACAGGTCGGCTGTTGAAACTAAGCTTACTAAAAGTTTAGTAATGTTTTTGCTTTAGAAGACTGAATATCACGATAGGATCGTATAAGAACTAATACTTTAGATATTTCTATTCTTTCCTTCAAGATGGATTCATATTTCTTGGAATTAGTCTGACGAATCAATATTGATGCCCAATCATAGATTTAATATATTTAGTACGAAAATTATTGTTTGATGATTTTAGTGAGCAGAGAAACTATTGAACAACAGGCAAATCGGCTTTTAGAAAAGTCGATTATTTACTATAATAACCAGCCTGTGGGGTCAGTAGCAGCAAGTGATTCGGAAAGAGAAGCTTTAAATTACGATCAGTGTTTTATTCGTGATTTTGTTCCCGCAGCCTTAGTATTTTTAATTCAGGGTAAAACAGATATTGTCTACAACTTTCTGATTGAAACAGTAGGGTTACAAAAAAAGAAGCGGCGCATTGATTGCTACGAGCCACCCATAGGCTTGATGCCCGCAAGCTTTAAAGTTGAGTCAACCAAAGGCGGACAGTATCTTCATGCCGATTTTGGCGATAAAGCGATCGGTCGAGTTACTCCAATTGATTCTTGTTTGTGGTGGATTATTTTATTGCGAGCTTATGTCAAAGCTACAAATGATAAGCCTTTGGCACAAAGCGACAGTTTTCAGGGAGCTTTAATTTTTATTCTAGAGATTTGTTTAGGACCACAGTTTGAGATGACTCCAACTCTTCTTGTACCAGATGGTGCTTGTATGATTGATCGCCCGATGGGATTGAGTGGACATCCTTTAGAAATACAGTCTTTGTTTTATTGTGCTTTGCGTGCAGCCCGTGAAATGTTAATTCCAGATGCTGAAGGTCAAGCTTTGATCTATAAGATTAATAACCGCCTTGGTAGTCTAATTTTTCATTTACGGAGTTATTATTGGCTCGATCTTAAACAGATCAACGAAATTCACCGTTATCAATCAGAACAGTTTGGCGAGTCGGTAGTCAATAAGTTTAATATCTATCCCGAATCAATTCCTGATTGGTTAACCGAATGGATTCCCGACCACGGGGGGTATCTTGCGGGAAATTTGGGACCTGGTAAGATGGATTTTCGGTTTTTTGCCCTGGGAAATTTAGTAGCGATTATGGGATCTGTGACTACTGAACAACAGTCGCAAGATATTTTAACTTTGATCGAGCATCGCTGGACAGATTTAGTCAGCAAAATGCCGATGAAGGTTTGTTATCCTGCGATTGAAGGATTGACCTGGAGAATAATTACTGGCTGCGATCCCAAAAATACTCCCTGGTCGTATCACAATGGTGGTAGCTGGCCCGTCTTGTTGTGGGTGATGATGGCAGCCTGTCAAAAAATGGGACGAGAAGACCTGGCAGATCGAGCTATGGCGATCGCTGAATTACGTTTGATGCAAGACAATTGGCCTGAATATTATGACGGCAAAAATGGACGTTTGATTGGTAGATCTTCCCGTAAATTTCAGACTTGGACAGTCGCAGGATGGCTGCTGGCAAAATTGCTGAGAGAAAAACCTCATTGCCTCAATTATATTTGCTTTGAAGAAGATACTGAAGCGATGGCCTGTAGCATTTAATTTGGCTGTTGCGCGCTCCCCTGATTCAAGAGGCGATTGCCCGTGCATGACTCTATCACCGACGACGCGAAGCTAGTCTATCACGGATACCGCTTCGCATATAGCTTCGCGTCGCAAATCATGCACGGGCATATGCTTACTTCATACCGCTTCGCATAAAGGCATCTCTTATTTCTGTTTGTGATTTCTTTTGTTGCTCAACAGATATTTCCATTGATAAACATAGGCAGCGGCGATAATCCACAGCCAACTTAGTTTTAACATTAAGTCTGGTGCATAGATAGCTTTGTAATCTATTTTGGTTAATGCCTCCGTCTGCCCTATCCAATGAAGATGAATTACGTAAATTGCTGCAACGGGAAAAGTAGCAGCGATCGCCACTCCTAGATGAACTAAATTTTGCTTGAGAGATTTAGTTCATCTAAGCCAACACGGAGGTTTATTTCACAATAAACCCAGTAATAGAGAGTAGAAATTAACCAGTAGATACCAAACCGAGGCAGTAAAAAGGAATAGTAATCCCATTCCTAAAAAGAACAAAAAAGCTGTATTGTGCCAAGACAGTAAGATACAAAAGACGAGAAAAAATAGCTAGAAAGCAAAAATAAATACTACTGTACTAGCACCCTAGACAGGAAGAAATAGCAGCAGTGAATTTCGCCAAGCTTTAAAAGTAGAAAAACCAAACATTCAATCTTTGCTCTTAAGTGGATTAGTTTTAGTATTCCCAGATTTGATATTTTTAATTATTCTGCGATTGTAAAGGACGCGTTAGCTTATACTAAAGCCCTAAAGGATTCACGGATAAACCGCACTCCGCCCTTCGGTCACACTCGCTTCGCGACGCGAAGCTAGTCCTTTAGGGCATCGTCCGAAGGTGTCCCTGAACGGATACACCTACGGATATACCATGCACGGGAATCCTTTAGGGCTAGCTGTAGGCATCGCCAAACACGATAAGATAAATTCAACCAGCGAGCGCCAGTTTTGAATGAAGACCTAATCTCCGTCTTGAGGTAGAATAAAACCTAGTTTCAAAATCATCGTTTCATGACACAGTTTTCATTGAAATTGAGAACTATGTTTATGGCTAATCTTGAACGATTGAAAATCAACTTAATCAGAAACAAATCGAAAAGCGATCGCTTCCGCTGTGTAACTATCATCAACACAACCAAAAAACTGGATTTCTATGATAAGTTGAAAAGTTTGCGATCGCTCTTTTGTAGAACGTTAACACTGCCATTTCTAATCAGATTTAATAAATTTATCTCGATAAGTTAACTTTAAATTTACTTTTTACCCAAACGATAGTCAGTAGAATTTGTAAAAAAATCTTGCCCGAGCAAATTAAATTGTTATGAAGGTTTTTTTTGTCCTAAACTGGAATGTATATGAAATATACCTAAACTAAATTTTATTGAGGTTTTCCTTTATATAAATTAGTGCTTATCGTCTAAACCTATTAAATAATATTTGGTCGTAGTCGTAACTGCGGGTTTATTCATTAAATTGTTATGGCGCAATCCCTGTCGTAGCAGGGCATTACGCTGTCAACTTTACTATTAAATATATTTAAGCCCTTATAGGAAAAATTATATGGAGTCTCATAATAAATACGTGAGAGATCGTCTGTCCATATTTGTAGACGGCAACAATATGTTCTATGCTCAACAGAAAAACGGTTGGTTTTTTGATCCTAGAAGAGTATTAGAATATTTTACTAAAGATCCCACCGTGGTTTTGATTAACGCCTTTTGGTATACGGGATTAAAAGATGCCCAGGATCAAAGAGGTTTTCGAGATGCTCTGATTAGCTTAGGGTATACGGTAAGAACTAAAATCCTCAAAGAATACTATGATGATTCCTCGGGTCGCTATTCGCAAAAAGCAAATTTAGATATAGAAATTGTGGTCGATATGTTCAACACCGTTGAGCAGTATGATCGCGTGATTTTGTTTAGCGGGGATGGAGATTTTGAACGGGCGATCGAGCTTTTGCGTTCAAAAAATACTCACATTACCGTCGTATCTACAGAAGGAATGATCGCTAGAGAATTACGCAACGCCACAGATCGCTATATAGATCTTAATGACGTGCGAAGTTACATTGAGAAAAGCGACTTTTAGATTACTGCGCTTTTGGGTTGAGTAGAACACACAAGTCACATTGTCCTGCGGGAAGAGGAAACTCTAAAAGCTATTAGCTATTAGCTAGTTAATCAACAGCGTAGTCTATCAAGCATGAAAACATTGTACTGGAGGCAACACTTAACAATATTGGCTTACGCCATTTTTTTGATGTTGTTGTAAGTATTGATGATGTAGAAAGAGGAAAACCTGAACCAGATATTTTCTTGCTTGCATCTGAAAGATTGGGTGTTGCTCCTCAAGACTGCATTGTTTACGAAGATAGTGATGGAGGCTTAGAAGCTGCTCTTCGTGCAGGAATGCGATCGATTGATGTGCGTATTCTGTTGCAGTCTGAAACTCTTCAGACATAAGCAGTTACAAGTTGCGCGACACAAAATAATCCGCTTGAACCTGACCGTCAAGAGCTTATTTGTTAAGTGTTTGAGACTATCTGCGTCAGGTGAGCTTGAAATTTTTGCGACTTCATCGCCCAAATCCCTCCAGTGTATTTTAGAGTCCATACCAAAATGCAAATTGAACCATACAAACCCCATCAACTTGATGCTGTTATTCGTCTTGCGCTTCGGGCATGGAGTCCAGTCTTTGATTCGATTCACAAAGCGATGAACGCTGACGTTTACAGGGCATTCTATCCCGATAGTTGGCGTGTGTAGCCAGCAAAAGGCTGTCGAGGATGTCTGCGCTGCTAAAGACACAAATATATGGGTTGCTATCGACGCAGGTTTCACTGTGGGCTTTGTAGCCGTAAAACTACATTTAGACGATAGCCTGGGTGAAATCTACATGGTTGCTGTCGATCCAGACTTTCAAGGTCAAGGCATTGGTACAGCTCTAACAGAATTGGCACTCTTTTGGATGAAAGATGCTGGGATGTCTGTTGCTATGGTTGAGACTGGAGGTGATCCCGGTCATGCCCCAGCACGTCACACTTATGAAAAGGTTGGCTTTAGATTGTTGCCAATCGCCAGATACTTCAAGAAGCTCTAAGTACAAATGTAGGTAGTCAATTGCGATCACCGCCTAAAATTTAATGATCTAAAATATGGGAACAAGCTTCGTAGAGTTTGAAGAAAACGGATTTTGGATGGCTGATGCTTGGCTTCAGGTTTGGCTTAGCTGTCTGGTTGTGCAAGTCAATAAACTTGCTGATGTACCGATATGGTTGAAACAGTGGCAAGATCATGCTCATATTAATGCGTCGAACCACTTTGTGGGTTGCGTTTGCGCGGGCTTGAACGATTTTATAACGACAGAAGAACAGCGCCTAATAATGATCGGTTTATGCGAACAGGCTACACAAGAAATAAATAAGTTCGGTGTAAATGCAGCGAAAATGGAAGTTGCTTGGTTTGAAAGCCAAAGCGATATTAATGAGGTTGTTATTGCAGGAGTCTTGTCTGTCCGAGATGCGTTTACTCGATTGTTGCAACGCCAAAGCGACGAATACGATCGCAACAATCGACGCAACTGGAAACTAAATCAAGTCGCGCCACTGAGTTGGTGGAGAGGTCAAGAGACATTATGACCTAAGATCGACAGCCCAACGCCGATGGTACAGCAAAGCTATCTTTTGAGGGCAGAGATTAAGTTGTCGAAAAGTCAGAAGTTACTTGGAGTGTGTGGGTGAGGCGATTGTGATTAAAATACCAGTATCTCAAGGAAAAGGACTGAATAGACAGCGCAGCTTACATATGATACTTAAAACGCAGCGGCTGGTTTTAACACCGATTTTGGAGAGTGAACTGAACACACTTGAGATGATCTTTGCTGATTCATATGTAAAAAGATATTTATGTGATAACAAAGTCTTGTCTCTGCAACAGGTTGAAGAAATGATCGAACAGAGCAGAAAGCACTTTGAAGAAGAAAGATTCGGTCTTTGGTCGATCAGGATAAATGGTGAGAGTGAAGTCATTGGATTTGTTGGTTTATGGTATTTCTTCGATGAAGAACAGCCCCAATTAATTTATGCTTTGCTACCTAAAGCGGTTAAAAAAGGCTACGCTACTGAAGCTGCAATCAAAATATTAGAGTATTGTTTTGATGAACTTGGTTATGAGTATCTTGTAGCAAGCTGCGATCGCGCCAACCTTGAATCGCAAAAAGTAGCCAAGAGGCTCGGAATGAGGAAAATTGCCGAAAAATTGGTGGATAATAATCCTATATTGTTCTTTAGAATTGAATGTTTTGCCTAAAGCAATTTTTAAAGTTAAAAGTTTGCGTCGCTTTAGTTACAGGTGTGAGTCGGCGAAAAGGAATTGGCAGTCGCGATCGCTTTTATTTTCTCTCCAAATGGATAAAGTCGAGCTAAGAGTCAAGAGTCAAGAGTCAGCCAGATCGTGGTGAGAATTCTTAATAGCAGCAGGTAAGCGTTTACGAGACTTAGTATGGCTTAAGTGCAGTAAATATTGACTGATAGAAATAAGTAAGATTGCCAAAGCAATATAAAGCACGTCACTTAACTTGCCAATTTCTATAGTAAGCATTTGCTTAAATAAACTAACAATTAAAGCAACAACAATTACATTGACTAATTTACCTTTAAGTTCTTCTAGGCTTTCGCTTTGGAGAATACTAGAATCATCTTGATGCTTAATTTCTATTTCCGAGATAAACAACTCATAAATACCAAAAGCAAAAATCAACAAAACAATGCCGATTAAATAATAGTCAACGCCACCAATAATATATGACACGGTTTTAATCGTTATTGCCCCTTCAGGATCTTCAGTATTTATGGCTAAAGTCAATCCTGCCCAAATATCTACTGTACCGATTACGATCAAGCGTAAGGCACTTAATAAACTAAAGATAACTGGAACTACGATAAAGAAGCGAAAATTCCAAATAGCAGCTTCAAAAATTAACTCGAGCTTTCTCAATTTTCCGGTGCTTTTTTTTTTCATTGACGATCGCAGATCATTAATCATTAACTGCTAATGACGGAATTTAAACTGAGTCTTTGACCCATTGTAAGTGTTGGGGTAACAAGTTGGCTAAATCATAGCTTTCTAAGATCGTTTCTCTAGCTTTAACGCGAATGACTGCCATTTTCTCAGAATTCTCCAAAGCTTTAATGACGCGATCACTAATTTCCTCAGGATCGAAGAAATTAACCAGCAAACCATTAACATTATCTTCAATTACCTCCGTCACGGGAGCAGTATCGGAAGCCACAATTAGACATCCTGTAGCTAAAGCTTCGAGCATTGACCAAGAAAGCACAAAAGGACGAGTCAGATAGATATGTACCGAAGAAGCCTGTAACACCTGGAGATACTCATCATAGGGCAATAAGTCCGTAAAGTGGACCCGACTTAAATCTAAAGGGAATTTTTCCAGCATCGCTTCTTTATAGGTTTTCCCGTCAGCCAGATTTTTGCCATAGGCTACGCGATTTTTACCGACGATGACAAAATGACACTGAGGCCGCTTTAGTTGCAGAATCGATATAGCTTCAATTAATTGAGGAAAACCGCGATAGGGTTCCATACCTCGGGCAACATAGGTAACAATTTCTGGGGCTTGAGCAAGATCGAGATTTATCCGTGGCAAAGACAATTTGGCATTTGCCATCGGTTTGAAGTAATTTGTATCGATGCCGTCGTGATGGACTTTAAGCTTGCTTTGAAATTCTTGGGGAAATTGCGATCGCTGCCACTGAGTCGGTGATAAGCCGCGATCGCAACTGACTAAATCTAATAAAATTGGCGCGTTTTTAATCCGAATCCTGGCTTCATCATCAGCATTAATTGGATCGCTGGGGTCAAAGCTAGCATCTGAGCCATAGGCACGATAAAACCACTCAAAATAGCAAAGTAAGGTGGCTCGAGGAAATATATCCTTCATAAATAAGGTTGGTCCCCATCCAGAATGTCCGTATACTAAGTCAGGATAAAAACCCCGATCTTTTAATTTCTGTGCCACTCGATATACACTTTGGGCTTCTAAAACTGCATTTTCTAAAGGTTTTACATAATGATGAGTTTCAGGGCGAGCAGGGCGAGATTTTTCATATACTACTTTATTAACTCCTGCAATCTGACCTTCTGGACGATTTGTGGCATAAACCACAGTGTTTTGACTATCTTGGCCTAAAACTGTCGCTAGATGGCGAAATTGAGCTGGAAAATTAGGATGTAAAAATAAAATTTTCATAACTACGCGCTTAAACTAGGAGTATTATGAATTCCCAATTTTAGCTTACGTCCAACTGAGGATAACAATAGTGCTAGATTGATAAAATACCTTCAAACTTTACAGCTCATGACTTCTTGGCGCGATCGCATCTCGAAATTTAGTGGCAAAACCCGCTTTGTCGTATCTCGCATTTTTATCCACTTAGCAGGAGCGGAAATTGCTCCCATGTTAGGTGTCTTAAATCGTGTCGCTAGAGAAGCAATTGACGCTGATGGCGATCTAGAAGTACTGGGAGAAGGGTTAGTCTCTGTCTGCCAAAATCTGCTGCAAATGAGTAATGATTGGCAATCTGCGGGCAATGAGGGAGATGTGTTTTGGGATGAGGGAGAAGCAGGGGATTATGTCAATGAACTGTTTACCGATTCCGCCCAAAGATATCTCAGTGCCATAGATACTACTGAAGATATTAACGATAACGAGCCTTTGTCTCTACCTATCACTAGCAATCTAGTAATTATCTTAACCGTTGCTATGACTGGGGAATCGACCGAGCTAGAAACCAATCTCGCCGATGTAGAAGCGTTGGAATATGGACTCAAAGCTTTAATTAATCTCCATTATCAAGAAAAGCTCAGAGCGATTCAAATCCATTTCTCACCTGCCAAATTAGGTGATGAGCTAGATGGAGAGCAATTATTACTTAACTTTCCTGAATTGATTCCCCTTTAACAAAGTTAAAAACTGTTCGAATGCTCAGTGTAGAGCTAATTTTAGTTGACAAATGTTAGTCTCAAGTTGTTTTTGGGGAATCTTATAAACATCAACCTCATAACATATTGAGATCAATAAGTTTTGCATGATGAACAAGTCCAACCCTAAAAGCATCGATTACTAATTAAAAATCAGTCAAATCGGCGTACTGTTAATTTGGAATCTGCGACTTGTTCTATTGGTCGAGATGAAAAAAATTTGATAGTTCTCAATTCGCCTAAAATTTCTCGTTATCATGCAACCCTGCTGAGAATTACTACCCCAGGAGCTGATAGTCATCAGTTTCGGATTATTGATGGCGATTTGAACGGCAGACGTAGTAGAAATGGTATTGAGGTCAACGGTAATCGCTGTTTTTCCTATGACTTGCAGGATGGGGATGTGATTAGTTTTTGTGAGGGAATAATTGCCAAATATTATGCAGTCAACACTCCAACATCATCTCAGCCATTAAATTCTTCTTTTGATGGGGAAGATGATGATGATCCCAACGCGACTCGTTTCTTTGGTAACTCAAATAATTCTCACCAGATTACTACCCGTAAAACTATGGAGATATCAGAGGAAGAACGTCAAGCATCAATTCAACAGTCTTTAGAACGCTTGGCATCTTTTCCCGAGCTTTTATTCCGATCCAATTATCGAAATCGATATAAAAGGCAATATTACCTATTTAAATCCTGCTGCTCTTAAAAGTTTTCCTACTATCCAAAAAGATCGACTAAACCATCCAATTCTAGCTGGTGTACTTGCTTTAGTTAAGGCAGAAAAAGAAACCTCTATTGTGCGTGAAGTTGCGATCAAAGACAAAATTTTTGAACAATCCATACATTGGATTTTTGCCAGCCATTTAGTTAGATGCTATGTCTCAGATATAACTAAACGTAAACAAGCTGAATTAATTCTCAAACAGGCACATAAAGAGCTAGAAACAAGAGTAGAGCAGCGTACCTCAGAATTAGCTTATAACAACAGAATATTAAAGCAGGAAATTGCCGAACGCAAGCAAGCAGAACAAGAAATTCGTCTTTTACAAACGATTACCCAGGCTATCACCGAGGCTCGTGATTTTGATGATGCGATCGCAATTATATTACGTAAAGTCTGTCAAACTGTTGGCTGGAGCTTTGGAGAAGCCTGGATTCCCGATAAAACAGCTAATCTACTTGAAATTAGTCCTTCTTGGTATTCCAGTATGGAAAAGCTGAAATATTTTAGAGAAGGCAGCGAAAAATTCGTTTTCTCCAATAACGTTGGCAAACCAGGAAGAGTATGGGCAACTAAAAAACCTGAATGGACGGAAGATGTATCCCTACAGAATGAAGAAAATTTTCTGAGAAGTAAAATTGCTCAAGCAGTAGGGTTAAAAGCTGCTTTGGGAGTTCCCATGATTGCTAATGATGAAGTAATCGCAATTCTAGTCTTTTTTGATTCTTCGGTTCATACTGAAAACACTCAAATGGTAGATTTAGTGGCATCTGTTGCGGCTCAATTAGGTTTAATTATTGAGCGCAAGCGAGCTGATGATGCTTTACGCTCTAGTATGGCAACTAATCGCGCTATTTTAAATGCGATTCCCGATCTTATCTTTAGGATTGATAGAAAGGGAATTTTTGTTAACTTCAAAGCTGCCAAAGAGAAAAATTTATTAACTCCAGAGAAAGAGTTCTTAGGAAAATATGTTGGCGATGTATTCCCTGAAGATATAGCTTCGCCAATCTTAAATTGTCTTGCCAAGACTTTTGTTACGGGTGAAGTCGAGTTATTAGAATGCCAAATTACTCAAGAAGATAAAGTTCACAGCTACGAAATCCGCTTTGCCATCAGTAATGTCAATGAAGTGATGGCAATAGTGCGTGATATTACCGAACGTAAACAAGCAGAAGAAGATATTCGTAGAACTTTAAAACAAGAGAAAAAATTAAATGAATTAAAAAGCCGTTTTGTGACGATGGCATCCCATGAATTTCGGACTCCCTTGGCTTCAATTTTATCTTCTTCAGAACTGTTGGAGCATTACAGCCATAAGTGGGGTGAAGATAAGAAATTTCGTCATCTATACCGCATCCAAAGTTCAGTCAAGCACATGACTGACTTATTGAATGATGTCTTGTTATTAGGTAAGGCTGATGCTGGAAAGCTGAAATTAAACCCTACCAAAATTAACTTGGTTCAATTCTGTCAAGATCTAGTCGAAGAAGTAGGGTTAAACTCTGCAACTCATCAAATTGTATTTCAAGTTAAAAATCATCGAGAAGTAACTAATAACTGCGAGCAGAAATCACTTAATACAGAAGATGAATCCTGTCTTAGTGCTTGTATGGACGAAAAAATACTGCGTCATATTCTGTATAATCTGTTGTCAAATGCGATCAAGTATTCTCCTGATGCCGATCGCGTTGTGTTCGATTTAATTTGTCAACCAAAACAAGCAATCTTCCGCATTCAAGATTTTGGTATTGGTATTCCTGTTAAAGATCAAGAGCAATTATTTGATTCTTTTCATCGGGCTGATAACGTGGGTTCGATCCCAGGGACTGGTTTAGGATTACCCATTGTCAAAAGATCCGTGGACTTGCATTTCGGGACAATCATGATGATTAGCCAGATTGAAGAGGGATCTACCTTCACTGTCACTTTGCCGTATCTTAATCTATGAAAAGTATAATGTTCGCTGAAACTTAACTAAAGTTGTACTTAATTTTATACACAAGTAGTTGCACTGTAATTTAAATTATAGCATTACGCATATCACGTGTTTGACATTTTTTGAAAGCGGCATCAACACATTCTCTTACTGTCTCAAATTCTTTAATTCTCTGCTTGATCCAGGTTTTAAGAACAGACCACCAACGCTCAATTTTATTCAAATCTGGAGAGTAGGGAGGCAGGTA
>DATNPK010000078.1 GCA_036703275.1 Coleofasciculaceae cyanobacterium
ATTGAGTAAAATAATTTCGTGCAGCGAAAGTGTTGCCATTTGAAGAGTGGGGATGAAACCATGAACCAGAGTTTAGTGAGAGCCAGCAAGTCCTTAAATTAACACTTTTTCTTGTCATATCTCAATTTTTGCGACACAACCCATCTTCTCTTCCTTCTGCCGCCACAACAAGAAAAGCATTGGTAGCGTAGCTTAACTCTTCTTTAATGGTAAGACCAACTTCTCGGATAATCGTCTTACAATCATCAGGATCGGTAGTATCAGTAAATTTAATAAATAAATTTTCAGTATAGACAACAGGTTCTTCCGATTGTTCGTCTACTAATACTCCGCCAGCAAAACGAACATCTGGTAATCGGCGTAGAGCCGTTTTGCGTTCGTCAATCGATCTTTGTCCACTCCCAGTTGGTACTTGATAAACCTCAACTCCTACTTCGGGAAATGATAGAACTAATTAACCCCCTAATAATTCCGCAGAGATGGCTGTTGGGACAGGAACTACTGTCGCCGAACGTCTCGATCTAGTAAGGATAGCAATCAGATCTTCACTCTTGTGAAATTGAGTCGAAGGTTCATCTTTACGACCAAACTTAACTTCAGGCATAACTATCAACTCCTAGTAAAATTATATTCAGGAACGGTTTAGGCTGCACTACCTGACGGGGAGACAATCGAGAGGTATCTGCATGTATCACAGTAATGCTAGGAGTAGTCAGTTTATTAATTTTTAATAGATACTTATAACTTTTAAGCCTTTTTTATATATAAGTTAATTAATTATGTTAACTAATTGTTCTATTTCTAACCACTTCGATATGAATATAAATAGCGAAGACAGTGTTCTGGTTGGGGAATCTATTGAACTCTCCGAAGAACTTAATTCAGACGATGTAGGCCTACTACCATCCTTAGCATACAACAGCACTGAGAAAGAATACATAGCAGTATGGGATTTTGTCACTAATCAAGGAAGAACAGTAACATCACAAAGATTCTCTTCAACAGGCTCTTTGATTGGAGAAAATATCAAATTATCCCAAAGTGCTAACATTAATATCGATCCAGTTGTCGCTTATAACAAAATTGACAACCAATATCTTGTCAGTTTTCGAGTTCAAGAAGACCCAATCTTGCCTTTTAATAGTTCTGTGGGTCAACTACTTGAAGCTGACAGTGAATTGATTGGAGGCAATTTTGCTATTGATGATGCTGGGCTTGAAATTAGTTTGCTCCACAACCCCGAAGTTAACGAATACTTCCAAACCAGTAGGATATTTGAACCTAATAATAAAATCTTCAGTCAGCAGATTAGTGCTGAGGGAGATTTAATTGGATCGAGCGTTCGTCTCGATCCTGATGAAACAGACAGTGCGCCTAACGGAGAGGTTGCCTTTAATAGTGTAGATAATCAGTATTTGGCAACTTGGCGCAGACAAGACCCTGATTATGCTGTAGAGGGTCGACTGATTGATGCAAATGGCACTTTAATCAGTGAAGTAATTGAAATTACCCAACCATTAACTGCACAGGGAGCGCCACCTTTTGACCCTATTTTCACAGAGTTCGATCCCATTAACACTCAGTTTTTTGTCGCTTATAATCTTCCTCAAGAGCAGCAAATTAGCGCTCAATTGGTAGATGCCGATGGAACTTTAATTGGAGAAGAAATCCTATTGAGCGACGGCTTCTTTGATGGTGCTGTTGGAATTGACTTCAGTGAAAGTCTAGGAATTTATTTGCTTACAGGGACAAACGAATCTGGCTTGTTTGGTCAGTTTATCAGTGCCTCGGGCAATCTACTTGAAGAGCCTTTTCCTATTGCCGATGATATTATCTCTGGTTCTTCAGTAATTGCCAATGACGATTTGCAGGAGTTTGCAGTCGCTTGGACAGAAGGAGGTACGACTGAAGGTATTTTTGCTCAACGGCTCAATCCCTCAAATCTATTTGATATTATTTCTGGTACACCTAACGAAGACTTCCTTGTTGGAACTCAAGCCAAGGACTTTATTGACGGTAGGAATAATATCGATCTTCTTATCGGTAGAAATGGTGACGATACTCTTGATGGCGGAACTGGAGAAGATCGACTATATGGAAACCAGGGCAATGACGGTCTTTTGGGTGGCGACGGTCGAGATTTCCTCGTCGGTGGTAAAGGCGATGATCTTCTTGACGGGGGAGCAGATGACGACTTACTACTTGGAAATATGGGCGCTGACCAATTTGTGTTGAGAGAGGGCGATGGACTAGATCGGATCTTTGACTATGGAGACGGTACTGATTCCTTCTTGCTAGATAATGGTCTGGCGTTTGAAGACCTGACGATAACCCAAGGCGCAGGTCAGAGTTTGATTAGCGTAACTGACACGAATGAAAAATTAGTCGCCCTATTTGGAGTTAATGCCAGTGATATTGGTGCAGAGAATTTCTCTACTAATCAAGTTTTAGTATAAAGTTAATTTCCAGCAATTGCTCCTTGAGCTTTAGTTTAATCCTGTCAACTGCTCAAGCTCCCTTACTAAGTGATCCTTATCAATCTCAACCTCAATAATCTGCTCAATAGTTCGATCACTTTACTTCTCACCCCGAGGCGTTGCATCATTGCGGGATGATTCGGGATTTTTTGTTAAGTTGAAAACTGTTTAAATAACTGGCGATCGCCAATGCCATTGATAACAAAATTAAATTCAAATTATCCCAGAAAGCTTTTTATCTTTTAAGTAGTAAATTAACAGTTTTATTTACAAGAATAACATTTCTTCTGACTTGGAATAACAAAAAGTTTTACGATGCAACCTGGCTAAATAATGCCGTAAACGACTGTTTTCTCTCTCAACTCTCGTCATATATGTTTATACCGATCATCTGATCTCCATCAGGCACAAATTTCGGATAAACTTTATAACCATCTGTTATCCAAAAATAACAATTCCAATTCTTGATTTTTCCCCATAATTATTCAAAGATTTCTGAGCTTCTATCCCCGATGACATATTCTAAAATTTCCGAATAATCCTTGTTTAAATCTGTCCAAACCCATCTTTTATTTTTTTTCTACCGACAAATGTTTGTCTTAAAGGATAAGCTACGCAAATAACTCATCTAATTAAGCAACTACAGGTCTAGTATAGGTTTGATTTCCATTTGAGCTCTTTTCTCCTGTTTTTCTAACCCAACGTATTACGAAGGCATACTTTAGATACCAACGAACACAAAGTAAAATTATTTTTCCCTGAAAGTGTTTCCATTTAAATGGCTGCTTTGTGTTCATCGAGTCTCGTAGCTAACTAAGTTTTAGTCATAATACAAGCTTGACTTCATTTTTTGCAACACTACCAGCTGGGTTAATCTGGTACTCTTATTGGATTGAAGCTATAGCAATACGAGGCTAGGTTAGGACAAAGTTAGCTAGAATTAAGGCGATCGCCAAAAGAAAGAAAAAATGCCTGCTCCTTATAGCTACGATTTAAGAAAAAAAGCAGTACATGCGTATTATAGAGGGGAAAAGAAGATAGCTATTTGCCAATTGATGAAAATTAGCCGTAATACCCTAGACCTATAGCTGAAGAGATAACAGGAAACAGGAGACTTCAAAGCGCTCGCCAAGCGAGCGCTTAAAGATAATCGCAAAATTCAAGATTTAGAGAGATTCAAACAGTTTGTGAGACAACATAAAGATAAAATACAGCAACAAATGGCGGAAAAGTGGGGGGAGAATCTCACACAGCAAAACGTCAGTGATGGAATTAAAAAGTTAGGTATAACTAGAAAAAAAAACTTACGGATATAAAGAAAGAGATGAAAAGAAAAGAAAACAATTTAAAGATAAACTTCAGGAAAAACCGTCGAACAATTTAGTTTATGTAGATGAAGCAGGATTTGATAATCGAGACGATTATCCATATGGTTATAGTCCAAAGGGAGAAAGATGTTATGCACTTA
>DATNPK010000079.1 GCA_036703275.1 Coleofasciculaceae cyanobacterium
GCATGACTAGCGGCGGCTTTTCCTAAAGGATAAGCTTCGAGACCGAAGGGCGGAGTGCGGTTTATCCGTGAATCCGCGATTGGCAAATGAGAGGGAATCTTCCCACTCAAAACGCGCCTTAGCTTCGCGTCGCGGGGGTTCTCCCCGTTGAGCTTACCGAGTAAGAAATACCATCGAGTTAATCAGTACGTTTTTATTAG
Organism: Coleofasciculaceae cyanobacterium; assembly: GCA_036703275.1. Lineage (NCBI taxonomy): Bacteria > Bacillati > Cyanobacteriota > Cyanophyceae > Coleofasciculales > Coleofasciculaceae > Coleofasciculaceae cyanobacterium. The sequence continues at coordinate 201 of DATNPK010000079.1, forward strand.
TCGCCATCATAATCAGATGGAGCGAAGCGTTGTGCATCGGATGATTAAACGAGCTTGTAAACGTGCAGGGATTGACCCTAGGGCATCGGCACACTGGTTAAGACATTCTCACGAAGCGCCATTCTTTAGAAGCTGGTTGTAATTTTAGCGTGAGGGATGCTGGGGTTTCGCGACTCTTATCCAATCACGCTGGTGAGGTTGTTGCAGCAGAGTTTAGGTCATGCGAGTGTAACTACTACCGAGAGATATCTGCATATCAGTCCCGATGCGGGAAGTAGCCAGTTCATCGATTTTTAAATCTTATTATTATTTAGAAACAAATCCAAAGGAAAGTGACCGTATGTTCCAGCAACCGAGTCATCTTCACTTTGATAAGAAATAAGAACGCCTCGATATTTTCCTGTATATTTGTTTGAGTAGTAAGACATTTTCTGAGTACTAAATTTTAGATAAACTGGTGATAAACTTTGATTCGCCTTATCTTTCTCCAGATTACTTTGATGCGCGGAAATGCTTGGGGAACCCAAGCTTATTCCACGCGCATGTTGATAACCGAAAGCCTCTAGATAACTAACTAAAGCTGAAAAACCTTGCTGAAAATCCGAAGCGCAAATTCCCAAATTCTGTGATGACGATAAACTCGCTATCAATAGTAAGCTGTTACGAAGTTCCTCTAGTTCTGCTAACGGTTCGGTATTGGTTAGTTGGATAGAATCGTCGTATGACTTTACGATTTTTAGAGCTAACCCTAGAGTTAGAGCGGGTGGTTGTGATGCAGACATAGTAGAGTTGTAGACTTAGCTTAAGGTCTAAATCTATTTATAAAAGATGATTGTACATCTTTATCTAGCCTAAAATAAATTTGTCTGAGACAGAGCTTGAAAATCTATGCTCGACAAGAGCTATTTGCGATCGCTGCTGTTATCAGTCCATAGACAACTAAATTTCTAACCCGATTCATCAACTGCTTAACCTCGGCTGCGATGGAACTCTATTTAGTTTTACTGTTCCCATTAACTAATGGTTTTTAAGCAGGTTTTTTAGGATTGACTTTTTTGCTCGGTCTTTTGTTAAATGCTTTAAAAGTTGGAAATTTAATTTAACACGTTATTCAAATTGTCTCTAAAATGACAAGCAGAGAAAGGAAAAACAACATGAAATATATTTGCTCGGTTTGTAATTACGAATACGATTCAGAAGTAGGCGATCCAGATAGCGGTATCGAGCCGGGGACAGCTTTTGAAGATATACCAGACGATTGGGTGTGTCCTGTTTGTGGAGCAGGTAAATCAGACTTTGAACCAGCCCAGTAGCGTCAATTTTAGAATGCTGGAGATAGCAACTTAATTGATTGTTTTTTTGTTGTTATAAGTTTGTTGGTTGAGTACGATTGCAGTTCGCGCAAAAGTAGAGATAATCATAGTGTTGACGATCGACTATTCTCATCCAACAAAACAAAGATGCGAACGTTTTTATTCTTTTTACTTGCTGCTCTTGGAGAACTTTCTGGATGTTATGCTTTCTGGGCATGGCTGAGACTTGAGAAAAGTATACTCTGGATTATTCCAGGCATCCTAGCCCTGATTGTTTTTGTTTATGCTCTCACCAGAGTAGATTCTAATAACGCAGGAAGAGTCTATGCTGCCTACGGAGGTATCTACATTCTCTCATCACTTTTTTGGCTATGGTTAGCTGAAGGAGTCAAGCCAGATAAGTGGGATTTGTTCGGCGTTGGGATCTCACTGGTGGGAACAATTATAATTTTGTTCGGAGCGCACCAACCATAACAACTTAAGAAACTCTCGTATACTTTTACTTTCATCTTGGCTGCACAATCCTAATCTCTACAGTTCCCACCGCATACTGCTCTTTCAGTAAAGCGCTCGCAGACTCTAAAGGACAGTACGAAAACTTTAATGTAGTACCATTCATTGAAGCTGTAGCATAGTTGTTTTTAGTAAAATTCCCCAAACCAAAAGTTTTGGCTAGGGCATTACCACCAGCATCATTACATACAGGTCCGACATCGGTATTATTAGGACTACCCAAAAGCTCAAAATATCGTCCCACTAGAGAACCGGTTCCTCTCGGCAGTCGCCCTGAAGTTTTGTTGGCGATCGCTCTGGCTTCACCTGCATCTTTGAGGGCGAGAAACTTAGCTGCAATGGTTTCTAGAGCTTCATCCCAGTCAATCGGCTCGAATTGAGAATCAGAAGAGCCTTTTTCTCCTTTAACTCGCTTCATGGGAGTTTGAAGGCGGAAGCGATTGTAAACTAACTCAGTCATCATCGGGGCTTTAACGCACAACTCTCCAGCCTGAACGGGGTCATCTGGTTCGCCCAAAATATCGATAACGCGATCGTTTTTAAGATGAACTTTCAGACCACAAAGAAAATTACAAAACTGACAGGCACTATCAACAATTTTATCTGGCTGTAATGCTCCCGACTGTTGCGTAAAATCGAAGGTACTCTGTCTACGTTCGACAGAGTCTGCTTCGACTCGCTCGAATCGATCTGTTAGATCGGCAGTTGGTTCTGGGGCATTAGACTGCATCTTTGGCTCGTACGACTTCTGTTTTGACCAAATTTGCGCCACTGACGGCAGCCGCACCGAGAGTTACACCCTTTTAAAAAGTTTCGACGCGATCGCGGTTTCTTTTGCCTGTCATTAATTTACTACTTCAGTTGCGGTTTACTTTATTATCGTGTGATGGCGAACATCTGAGCATGAGAAATAGATTAAAAATTCTTTTAAATTTTTCCATTATCTCCGCCGTTTCGCTCAGGGTAGTGTAATAAAAAAGTGTATCAAGTATAAAGCTATCCCACTAAAATTAAAAAGTGATAATCTAATATTGGTGTTTGTATAGCAGGCTCGGCTAGAACCTTCTTAATAATTGTAGTCAGGTCGTTAGGTACTAACGTATCAGCATGGAGAAAACAGAGCAGATCGCCTTTTGCTACTACCTTCGCTCCTAAATTCATTTGTATCGAACGTCCTGCTTGGTCAGAGAGAAGAACTGAAACCCCCGCTTCCCGCGCAATTTTTAAAGTATTGTCTTGACTGCCTCCATCTACGAGCAAAATCTCAAAGGGAGAAAGATTTAAAAGAGTTAAATTATGTAAAGTCCTTGCCAATACATCTTCTTCATTTAAAGTAGGAATAATAATTGAAATTTCAGAAGACATGAGAGAGATATTTTTTCTCGAAAATAGTTTATATCTATAAATTAAGAGAAAAAATCAATAAAACTCCCATTCAACAGAGATTTAAACGACAAGAACGCTTTCATCGCTTCCTTTTTTACTTACTTGTTGACAACTCGCTTACTATTTTTACCTGAGAGATTAATTCATCTAGGGTTTGAATCTGGTTTAATTCTGCCTGAGCAATTGCGACTTTAAGATCGTTATCCTTTTTTTTGAGAATTACTGGATATTCAAATTTACGAGCATATTTTTGCTCAAATTCGTCTCTGTGCAAAAACTCCATCTCGGTATTTGATGATTCTCTAAATTGCTTCCACTGTTTATGTTCTTTAAACAGCCCAAAAGTCAGATCGCAGAGATTACATTCATAAGTTTGAGGACTGAGTGCTTTATGCCCTATATCTATAAGCGTGTTTATCAAACCGTTATCCGCATTATAGACAAATATAAGTTTCATATTTCTCAAGTTAAAGATATCTTATCTAAAGAATGAATATTAACATCAATCCCGAAGTCCAAGAATTCCTACAAAAATATGATTACGCTCCAAGCGCTTGCCCTAAAGGATATGCCCTAAAGGATTAGCTCCTTACGTCCTAAAGGATACCGCTTCGCGACACGAAGTTAGTCCTTTAGGGCATATCGCGTCCTTCGCGTCGCACCCGAATGGGTGTACCCGTAGCGATCGCATCTTCTTAGACGAACGAGGAATCCTTAAACTATTTGCGAAGCTTATCCGTGATAGACAATCTGCTGACTTTTATCTAGACTATAGACTATGCAGATTTAAAAGTGTGGTGTATCTGTCGGGCTATTTATCAGCTATCAACAGTTGAACTGGTTGAATGGCTCAAAAATAGTTTTAAATTCATTTATGGCGAAGGCTAAGCGCTAGCTCCTGATGTTTCTATCCCTATAAGACACGTTTGGTTAATTAACGAGCAAAAAGAAATTATTGAACCAACTTGGGATGCAAATGATTCTGTTTATATAGGAATTCCTTTTTCTACTTCATGGTTTGAATCTTTTCTAAGTGAGCGTTCGACTATTGATAGAGAAGATGAAATCAGCATCTTGAAGGTAATTATCTAGAAAAATATTCACTGCTGAAACAAGGATCGCCAGAGGAGGCGATCGCATAAACGTAAATTGGCTTTTTGATTAATTAAACTCTTTTACTTATCTAGATCGGCAATCATGCCACCGCCAGGGATATGGGCGGTAATATTTTGTTCGTGGGCGAGTTTGTCCTCTGCTGACTGTTCCGGGGTAAACTTTTGCTCCATTTGTGCTGCATCCGCAGAGCTTTCCTTTTGGGCTTCTCGTTTCATGATGTCAGAAGGTTGCTTTGCATCTCTAAAATCGATAGGTCGATCGGGTTTTTGCTCGGTCATATCCTTATTGTTAATGCTTCACTTTACAGTATCGAAAAAGCTTCAATTGTATTAATCCTTCTAAGGAAAGAAAAAAGTCTCAACCGAATTAGAATGTTAGTAACATCTACAACAATATTTATTCGCTCGAAGTTTTCACGGTTCTGCTATGAATATTGAAGAATTCAAACGACAAAACACTCAACAGATAAAAAGTTACCCCCTCGCACTTCAGGCTTTGTGGTACGACTATCAAGATGATTGGCATAAATCTCATAACTTAATTGATTCAGAAAGCGATCGTAATTGTGCTTGGGTTCATGCTTATCTGCATCGAAAGGAAGGAGATTTAAGTAATGCTCGTTATTGGTATCGCCGTAGCGGTCAGCCCGAATCAAAACTTAGTTTGATTGAAGAAAGGCAGCAGATCGCTCAAGCTTTACTGGCGCAAGGAAATAATTAATTTAATCTTTGTTTGTATGGTTCAAAACAATAATACTTAGGACGTGAATCCAATCTAACATGAAGCCAGTGAACCCCCAACCCCGATGTACTGACCCAGATGGGCTGTTCGTTAAGCTTCTGAGCAAGCGATAAGCCTATATGCGAAGCGGTATCCTTTAGGACGGCATGGCTTACGCTACGCCCAACAGTTTGCCACAATAGATGCTGTTGAAATTCAGGAGCGAATCTAACAAAAGAGGCAAGATGAGTACGGGCAACTGTATTAGCAATAGGACAGGGGACGACTAATAGAGCATCGTTTCCTAAATTGGGAAAGGTTACGATGGATTCAGTTGCCGATTTAAAATACTTGTTAAAGTCAGTAGGGTCAGGTTCTATATCAGCTAGTTTGGGACTATCTACGAGGACAAATTCAAATTCTCGCTCTGCGGTAGACTGGCTAACTGATGGTGTTTCCCAGAAATAGGCTGACATAGGCGCATCGGCTAACAAGGAGATAAAAAACGTTCTGAAGCTATTGTCGTGTTGCCATAACTCAATAACCTCCGAGTAAGTAACTTGTTTGTCGCTTTTAAAAAGAGAAATTTTCTGAATGTGGTCGGAGTCAATTAGTTCGCGCTTGGATTTCCACATATTGCTAAAACAATTTCAATTGCCCAGGACTAACAGAAGAATAACCACCCCGATGTAAATCTAAATGACAAGCAGCACATACCGCCTGTAGATTGGAGAATTGATTCTGCGATGGGTCATGGTTGCGATGGTGTACCTGAAGAATATCCGCTGTCCACTCAGCACGGGTTAAATCTTCTGGTATTTCTCCTAGCTTATAACATTTCTTCCCGCAGCATACCGCTACGCATAAAGGCATCGCGCTTTATTCGTCAAATCATACCTCAATTTACTAACGCCAAGATTTACTATACCTAGCCAAGTTTCTAGGTTGAAACTAGACAAATAACTGATGCCGTCAGGTTGTTAGATCGAGCAACATAAAAATACTGTTAAATGGTAAAACTCAATGTCATCTCTCACAAATCCAAACAGCAATTTTTTAATTGCATTCTCGGAAAAAAGTGCCGATATTGTAGAAACTGTAGGTAATTCGGTTGTAGCAATAAATGGACGAGGTTTTTTCTGTAGCGGTATTCATTGGCGCGAAGGCATAATTATCACTTCCAATGAAAGCATTAAACAAGCCAGAGAAACAACTGTAACTCTCCCCAGTGGAGAAACCTTACCCATTACCTTGTTAGGACGCGATCGCAGTACGGATGTAGCAGTGTTTAGAACTGAAGCTTCAATACCTGTTGCGCCGATAGATAGTGAATGTGAACTAAAAGTCGGTCAAATCGCGCTCGCTGTTGGTCGAAATAAAGAAAGAGGATTATTTGCCAGTCAGGGAATAGTCAGTACTGTAGGCGGTTCGTGGCGTAGTAGCTTTGGCGGTAATATCGATCGCTTTGTTCGCTTAGATCTCAATTTTTATCCTGGTAGCGGTGGTAGTGCCTTAGTTAATGCAGCAGGACAAGTTGTGGGTTTTAACACGACGGGTCCTAGGCGCAGCGTCTTGACTATACCTGCTGTTACAGTTGACCGCGTTGTCGAACAGTTGTTAGAAACAGGTCATATTCGTCGTGGCTATCTCGGTCTGGCGATGCAACCAGTTAACCTACCCGACTCTTTAGTCAATGAATTATCTCTGACCCACCAGCAAGGACTAATGGTAATTAGTGTCGAACCCGAATCTCCAGCACAACAAGCAGGCATTCTACTGGGAGATATTTTGACCGAGATTGAAGGCACTTCTATAGTGAGACTAAGAGACATTCAGATATATTTAGAACCACAGAATGTGGGAAAAGCGATCTCTTTAAAGTTGATTCGCGCGGGTTCGTTACATCCTGTAACTTTGACTGTGGGCGATAGTGGCAGCAAAGACGATTGTTAAAAGCGATAGAAACTAAGTTAGAAACAATCGAGGGATGATTCGGATTATCGTGTATGACTCTAATTCAATTTTGCTGGCTGGTTTAGTTAGCATTCTCGGTAGCTTGCCAGAGTTAAAAATAGTAGGGAGTTTTTTTGATGAAGCGAGTTTAAGATTATTGAGCGATTGCGCCCCCGATTTGTTGTTAATAGAGCAAATACCCGACGAAGATTTGTGGTGGTTGTCACGATGGATATTCAAGACCGAGTTGGAGATGGCGGGTATTTTATTGACCGACTATATAACTAGTGAAGAGATGAGGGAATATCTCGCTCTGGGTTTTAAGGCTTTTTTACCCTATTTAATCAACACCACAGAAATTGCCACAGCGATCGATGCGGTGATGGCTGGTTTAATTGTAATTCATCCTGAGTTAATACCTCTCGACCAAAGAAATAATTCTGCCATCACTCCCGAAGCTCAAATCGATGTTCATTTAACGGCTAGAGAAATGGAGGTGCTACGGTTACTTGGAGATGGATTTAATAATCAAGCAATTGCCTCTACTCTACAAATATCCAAACATACGGTCAAGTTTCATATCAGTTCAATTCTATCCAAGCTCAATGTCTCCAGTCGTACCGAAGCAGTTACAGTAGGATTGCGACAGGGATTGATTAGGCTTTGAACTTTAGCCAGTTGCATCTGGTAGCAATAGGACATTCAGGACATTTAGTATTTCTAGCAGTACAAACTTTAGCTCCAAAGTCTAATAAAGTTAGATTCCAATGTCCTACCTCGGTATCTGGTGCAATGGTTTCTGCTGCACTCGAGAGAATTAAAGAGCGAGACTTGACCCTTCCTCCTTCGATACCAAAGAATCTTTCTAAAATACGGGCAACGTTAGTATCCATTACTGCTGCCGAGCAAGCGAATGCTTAAGAAAAAATGGCTTTTGCGGTATACTTACCAATGCCTGGAAGCTTTAGTCATTCTGTTTCTTCTTGGGGTATTTCTCCTTTGGGCGTTGCATCCCTGCGGGATGATCTGATCATAGTAGGGTATGAAATGCCCAAACTGCCAATCAAATAAAATTCGTAAAGATGGTCATCGTCGAGGAAAACAAAATTATCATTGTAAGGAATGCGATCGCCAATTTATCACCGCCTACTCTCAAGTAGGATATCCTCCATCAGTTAAAGAAAACTGCTTAAAGATGTATGTCAATGGTCTAGGATTTAGAGCAATAGAAAGAATTACGGGGTCAATCATAATGCTGTAAAAGGGATCTGGATATCTTCGGGAAAATCAACTGTCAGATTTCCGCTTACAAATACGTCTGCCCCTGAATAAGCCTGCTGTATTTCTAGTAGAGGCTGTACGGCATCTTCATCATTAAAAGTAAGATGACTAATTTCAGTAGTGGCAGCTTCCCCGACGGTAGTTGTCACTTTGCTTGTAATTATCTGCTCTCCAGTCTTATAGACACCCTTACTATCGCTAACAACAAACTTACTGCCTTCATTACTAATAATTAAATACTTGCCATCGGCAGGAGTGCGATTGCCCTAAAGGACTAACTTCGTGTCGCGAAGCGTGGCCCGTAGGCATCGCTTGCCCAAAAACCTGTGATTCTCGCGTACACTTTATTAGTAGCTGCATTCTCGTTGTAGACTCGTACAATTGCATCTCTCAAACTTAGATTCTGACTGACTTTGGTGGTGATGCCCCCACCATTAGCTAAATAGATTCCTAATGTTAGGAGAGCGATAAGCAAGAGCGGCATCCTAAAGGACTAGCTTCGCGTCGTCCTTTAGGATACCGCTCCGCATATGTGACCGAAGGGCGGAGTGCGGTTTATCCGTGAATCCGCGATTGGCATATAGCTACGCGTCGCGCTCCGCGCACTGGCGAAGCCAATCGCAGCTTTAATATCTCCTGAGAAAAAACTAAGAGGAATTAATACAACAGCGATTACGCAGTTGCGTATGCTTACGCAATCGCCTTGACTACGTTATTGAAAGCATCACTCTCTTTAAAACTTACCCTTGTGCCTGTGTCTGTGTCTTCTGGCTGCGGTGTTGGGCTAGAAATTGGTGAGCGATGCCTTTATGCGTAGCGGTATGCCACGGCATTTGCGAAGCTTATCCTTTAGGACGGCTATGCTCCGCAAATCGCTGCTGGGGTGAACTTTGGGTTTGCCACCTCACGAGCAATATTTACCTTTTCTTGTAAGTCGGGGGATAAATCTTCAAAGCTCATTTGACTAGCCAACTGGATTTTAATCAAGTCTTTCATCGCCATCCCACGAGCAGCTAATTCTTCTGCTTCTCTAACTATCGTTGAATCAAGTTTTGCTGTTGGTTCTGACCGATTAATGTAGATCTCATTTTCGGCTTCTGATGCCATGCGACTTGTTAAACAGGCTCAATCAGTCAGAGGTGGATTACCCAAAGCAGTAATGTTTCTTAGTCGAGCCGTGAAAGGAACGAAATTAAAAGATGAAGCGATCGCTTTACTGAGGAAAAACCCAGAGGCAACTTTACTCGATACAGTGATTCATCAAAAACAAGCGATCGCTGACACTTCAGGACAATCAGCTACAGTATGGGAATTGCCTGGAAGACCTGCTAGTGAATCAGCTTCAGAGTACGAAGAATTATTCAAAGAACTGTTCAAACAACTACCATGACTAAAAAGCGTAAACCCCTCGATAATTCTCTAGCTAGTGCGTTTGTATTCGGTAGAGATAAACCCCAAACAGGAGCAGCACCTGTACCAGATATTAAACCAGAACCAGAAGAAGTATTCACAGCCGAATTAGAATCAATACCCACTGCACCTATGCCAGAAAACCCAGGCTCAAAACCTAATAAAGAATCAAGCCTAATGGAAAAATTACAATTAGAAGCGAAAGAAGGAACTAAGCGTTTTACTATCGACTTGAGAGAGTCAGTACATCGTAAGCTATCTATTTTGGCAGCCAAGACAGGTAGAACTAAAGCAGATATCGTCAGAATGTTACTTGATGATGCACTTGAAGATATACAAGAGTAATAAACATGATAGAAACAGATAAAAAGCTAGATACGAATGATCCTTTTGAGCTAAATCGTTTCATCAGCGCACAAGACCAAGTTTACGATCGCGTTTTGGCAGAGTTAAAAAATGGTCGCAAGCGATCGCATTGGATGTGGTACATATTTCCACAACTTGACGGACTAGCCCAAAGTACAACTTCCAAATATTACGCCATAAAGAGTAGAGAGGAAGCGATCGCCTATCTAAATCATTCTGTTTTAGGAGCGAGAATAATTGAATGTGCGAAGACGATTGTTGCCATTGAAGGAAAAACAGTTTCAGAAATCTTTGGCTATCCCGATGACCTCAAACTTAAATCTTCTATGACACTATTTTCTGAGATTACACCAGAGCCTACATTTATCCGTGTCCTCGATAAGTATTTTCAGGGCGAGCAAGATGATAGGACACTCCAGCTATTAAAGAAGCTCAAAAATACAAACAAGTAAACAAGTAATGCAGTAAGTAACGCAGTAAATATTTAAGTAGTTAATAAAGCTATGATTAACAATTTTGATGCTTATGAAGACCAAAAATATCCAGAGGCACTGTATCCTGTCGTAGAATTATCAGATAGTATATTAGAACTTACTGAAAAACTAAAAAGAGTCAGACGAAAACTAGACAATTTCGAGCAAAAATATTTGGAAGCTGACCAAGAACTACGCGAATGTGAAGGTTACGAGATTCCAAGTGCAATAAAGCTTGAGCGTTGGCAAGCTGAGATTGAAGAGATTAGCAATCGCATCGATCTTTTAGGCGATCCCTCTAACTTTCATCAATTTAATTTTTTAGCGACCAAAATTTCTCCGTTGCTATAAATGTGTATTAGAGCATTAAAGATTTAAAAGAAAGCAATGCCTTCGGCTAGGCAGAGCCAATCGCCATACAGAGAAGATATAAAAAGATGGAATTTCAAGACATCGGTTCGATTAGCAAGTATCATGCTCACGTCTATTTTGATAAATCTAGTGTCGAGCAAGCAAAAGCTTTGTGTGAAGAAGCAGGAAAAAGATTTGATGTGGTAGTAGGACGGATGCACCACAGACCTATAGGTCCTCATCCCTGTTGGAGTTGTCAACTCGCCTTTAATCGCAGCAACCATACAGATTTACTGACTTGGTTAGCTTTAAATAGAAACGGTCTGACAATTCTAATTCATCCACTCACAGGTAACGATCTAAAAGACCACACCGATTATGCCTCATGGATGGGAGAACCACAGGCTTTAAATCTCAAAGTATTCAAATAGAAGGATTGTCCGTTCGTCAAAAGCTATTGCGATCGCTTTGTATAAGGTTGTGTCGCAAAAACTGAGAAATATAAACAAAAAGTGTTAATTTAACAACTTGCTGAATCTCACTTAACTCTGGTTCATGGTTTCATCTCAACCGAAAGAAGACTTGTCTGAGCAGGTGGAATTACGGCAAAACAAGTATTTAAATAATGTTGTCGAGCAAGACCCGCTATAACGGGTTGTGTCGCAAAAGATAGAAGGAGGCGCATAGTACAATACAACTTAAGCAATCATACTTACGGCTTTCACTATAGAAATGAATTCGAAACAGCCTTTTAAATGGCGACATTTCCAACAAGAAATTATTTTGCTTAATGTACGTTGGTATCTTCGCTCTCTGTACGGGACAAAAAAGAAAAAAAAGACTGGCAAAAGTAGAGAAGAAAAAGGTTTGATTAAAAGTAACTATATGCGAAGCGGTATGCCACGGCACTAGCTTCGCGTCGTCCTTTAGGACACTCCAATCGAACCCTATG
>DATNPK010000080.1 GCA_036703275.1 Coleofasciculaceae cyanobacterium
CAAGTACTTGAACAATATAGTCGAGCAGGATCATCGTGGCGTAAAACATCTGATAAATCCTGGCATGAGCTTTGGCTCTTTTAATTCAGCCCGAAGAACGATCAAAGGCTACGAAGCGATGAACATGATTCGTAAGGGACAAATCCAAGATGTGGAAAAAGGTGATGTAATGGGACAAATCTCTTTCATTAATCAAATCTTCGCAATAGCAGCTTAAATTACTGGATCTTCTATCAAATATTTTCGCCTTGTTTATTATTTGCGACACAACCATCGAACCTGTCAGGGAAAGACCATTTAATCTAGCGATTCGTCTGCCAACTGCTTCATCAATACAGACAGTTTGGATATTTTCATCTAATGCCAGTTGAATTACAGCAGCTTCACCCAAATCTAATGAATTAAGCAAAAAAGGTGAAATATTAAGATAAGTATCTTTCTTATGTAACCAATTAGCTGCTTCAAACTCAGCCACAGCAAAACCATCGCGACCACCTGCTGTAATCTCTTGGCAAACTTCAAAAGGGACTAGCACCTCTGTATAAAGAGAACGCAGAACAGTTAAGTTTCCCAAAGCTGCTACCAAAGTAATAAGTGGTGAGGTGTTTATGACAATTATCTCTGGTCTAGGCATTTTCCATGTCCGATAGAAGTTCCTCTTCACTGAGATCGAGCATCGCTACTCCATAACGATCCAGATTGAGTAAGAAAGAAACTCTATCGATACCAATTAGGGCTGCTGCTTGACCTGAAGAAAGACGTTTCATTTCAAATAATTTAATTGCCATTGCCCATTTTGCTTCCTGTTCAAACTGCTCTCTGGTTCGCCCAATTGCATCGGGAAAGTTTTCTGGGTAATTAATATTGAGTTGTAATGACATTAAAGTTTTTCCTTCTTGGAGTCGTTTATTTGCTTGAGATCGGCGATTGCGCTTTTTATTTGTAACTGATGCTCTCTTGAGTTCTTGAAATATGTAATCCCTTGTTCTATTTGCTGTTGACGAGGAGTATCAACCCCACCGTATGGTATCGAACCTAACAAAGCAATTAGACGCTTGTTAGGTTCATTTTCTGCCTGTTGATATTTCTGTATTCGTTCGTCAACCTGCTGTTCGACATATCGAGCAATTTCTTCCTCAGTGGTGTCAGCCCAGGATAAATCTGTTCCTTCGTATTGTCGAATAACTTCCCAAATATGTACGGGAATAGGAACCATTACCCGATTGTATGATGCCTCGAATTGGACTCCTTCTATCTCTAAGTAAATAAAATCCTCATCCAAAACTTCTTTATAAAGATGAAAATTCTTTCCGTAAGCAACTGTTACTTTGGTTGACATATTTTTGTCTAAATTTACACTACATAGAAGAGGGTGAAACCTCGGCTAAGAAAAACTGGCAAATTGCTTTTGCTGATTCAAGAGGATAGAGGAAAACACTCACTGACAATTTTTTGAGCGCTCGCCAGTCGCTCCATATAATTGGGACATTTTTCTAGTAATTCTTTGTAACAATTTGTGGCTCGTCGTTCTAACTCATTAAATAAGTTTTCTAACTGTTCGAGAGAAGTAAATCGCCGATGGGGCATAGGAATTGATTCTAAGTCAGCTAAAAATTGAAGTAACCAGTTTAGATTTTGTTTTTGTTCTAAATATGGATAAGATTTATCTGAATTACACTCACTTTTTTCTACAGAGTTTGTATCTAAAACATTAGCAGATATAGCTACATTTTGCTCTTGAAAATAAGATATAATAGCAGGTTTGTTTTGCTCGTTCGCTTCATTCTGATGCACGAACTGCGATTGCTCATACTTTGTTGTCACTGGTGACATATCTATGGTTGATGACGGCTCTAACTCTTGTTGTTGATAGTTTTTAGCTTTTGTCACGTCTGTCGCCGATTCAGAATAATTACTATTTGAATCTCGCTTATTTATAAGTTTCCTTAAAGAAGGTTCGGGTAGTGATTTTGTGTTTTCTTCTTCTTTTAGCTCTGTAGTTTTAGCTGGCTTTTTACCAACAGAAAATAGTTCGTCTTTATCTAGATCGAAAAAACTAGTGGAAGTAGAATCATTCTTATTTTGAGTAGCACAAACGCTAGATATTGAATCATTTACGCGTTCTGGCTGCTGTATGGTTTTACTTGGGAAACCAAAATCATTCTCCGCGTCTCCGTGTTTTTGTGTCGTCGTGTCAATTTCATTTATCTTTCTAAAAGACGATCCCGAATTATTCTGAGTGTCTAATTTGGCAAAGAAACGAAAAGAACGTCCATTTTTTTCTAATGTTCCTTTACCCATCTGTACCAGTTGGTTAATTAGTTCGATGGTATATGCACCTATACCTCGACCAATTTGTTGGGCGCGACGACCAATTGCTTTAATACCTCGATAAAGCTCTCTGGGAGTTACACCATCTGGTTGGACAGTTGCCAGATCCCACATTTTGAGCAGAATCGAACTGATGTTATCGGAATCGGCTGTTTTTTCTCGAACGAGTGCAAAGGTACTGCGATAGTAACGGCATACTTCTACCGCTCGTTCTAAAGTAGCTAGCTGTAATTCGCCCTCATAGCGAGCGCTATTGTAGTAGCATTCAATCAAATGTAACCCCAAAGCAATCCTTAACAATTGAGTGGGTAATTTACGCATCCATGCACGTACTGCGCCACTCGTACTCTGTTCCGCCTGTAAACCAATTTGTTCGACTAAGTTGCTATAGCGACGGTCTGCTGTGGGAGATAATTTAATCTTTCCAGTGGGGCATCGGTCTAGCCAATCATACAGTGGGGGTAAGATATCGCTTAACTCACAGTAGCCTCTGACCCGCTTGGCAGGAAACACTTGGGGAATAGCGTAAAGAAATCGCGCTTGCAGTCCCTGAGCATCATCGGGGTCTTTAAAAGCAGTGCGAAACGCCCCTGGTTGAATTCCGCCAGCGATACTCAAACGGGTTTCGGAAACGGCATAAGAATCGTTTTCCGCGTTAACGCGATCGACAAACGAGCCAGAACCATCCCACATTTTGAGCAAGCACTCCAGCCCCTCATTATCGCCCTTTTTACCCTGGAATTGACCTAAAGACTTAAATAGTCCAGCTATCTCATCTCTAGCCCAAATAGAGCCATTATCGTGCTGCTCTGACAATCTTCGCATCACTGCTTGGATGGTGGCGACTTCAAAGAGATATTTTCGTTCGGGAATAGGGGGTTCGATTTCGAGATCGTCATTCTTGCTCTTACTCTGACAAATTTGTTTGTACTCCTGCATTTCCTCTAGCCAGCGTTTCTTTTCTAGATGTTGTTTTTGTTTGAGATTGGCGAGGATAACGGATTCTGCCCGACTTTTACCCGTACCAGATTCTCCCACAATACAAGTCCAGGCGATCGCTGGAATCGAGTGGGATTCTAGATCTAGGTTGACTCGTTTTCCAGCTAATGAAAGCACTGTAGGGAGAAAATACTGCCACAGGCTAACGGGGTCGATATTCAAAATCGCAGCATCGCGCTTAAAAGCATCAGCTAGAGGTTGAGGAAGAACTTTTTCAAAGTTTAGAGTAGCGTTGTGCCAGTCAATCAGTCGCTCGAATTTAGCCGTATCTTCTGGTTGAATTTCATCGAGGTTCGTGCGAATGGCTGCAACCATTTGCCAGAAGGCAGCTTTACTAATTACCGAACGAGCTTGAAGGCAATCTAAGCGATCGCGTTCTGCATAGTCAATTAAGCCAGCTTTGAGAACATCGGTGACAGTAGTGACAGTAGCGTCAAAACCTAGTAATTCTAGTTTTGAGGTGTCACCGTTTGGTTGCGTGTCACCAGTGACAGTCGCATTTTTGGTTTGACTTTTCTGGAAGTTATGGCGATCGCGACCGCCTGTATTTTTGTTTTGGCTAGCAAAGGGACTCTGCCATCCATCCTGTTTTGCCATATGTGCCAAAGTTCCTAAAGTAACACCACCACCAGAAGAAAACGACCGCCATTTCCGTTCACATTCACCTGGTTTGTATTTTGCCGATTGATTCGACCATTTATCCCAAGCATCGAGCAACGTATCATCGATGCTGTGAAGTGCCATACCCACGTTTAACCATTCGTCGTAGTCCGAAGCGCGATAGCTAGAAACGGCATCGAGGTAAGACAGGGCGAAGTCAGTGTCAGTCCATCTGACGTGCATGGGTGACGGGGTAAAAAAGGCGGTAACTTTCCTCTTCTCCCCTGCTTTTTGCTTAACAGGCTCAATCAGCATCTGCTCGATAATCCAATTGGGAGCGATCGCCACTTCTGTTTCGTCGATGGCACAACCATCAACCCAACGATACTCGCCAGTAGTGGGATGAACCGAAGGAGGTAAAACAGATTGCAAGCTTTGCCAGCGAAATTCTAATTGTTCTGCTTTGCCATCATCGCCGATTACGCCTGTTTTGATTTTTTTGGTTTTAATCGCATGGGCGTACTGTTCGGGAATCAAAAACAAATATTGGCAGCGTCCAGGGCGATCGCTAGTAAAGGCGACGGTGTTTGGTAGAGATCTACCTTCAGACAGTTCATCGATTTTACGGCACGCAGAACCCCCATCTTGGTCTAGTGCCATCAGGAAATGACTATTACCCTCAATGGTCACGCAACGACCCGTAATAAGCCCAAATCCGAGAGGGTGAATTTTTTTAGTTTTACCTTGGATGGGAACAGACACCCCCCCTTGGTTGATTGCCTCAATAAGTTGGGAGGCAGTAAACGGACGCTGTTGCCAGCGATCGCCTAAAGGTTGTTTGTTGTTACCTATTGGCACGAGAGGCAGATCGAGGTCAGTCGCGATGATGCGTTTTAGCCCGTCGATAAGTTTTTGTGTTTTAGAAACGGAATGTACTGATTGAAAAGTAGTCATCTGGCATAGGGAGATTTAGTAATTAACGAATCATGCCAGAGATTGAAAATGCGTGTTTTGAGTTGGATCTATATTGATCTAAATATATATATTGATCGGGTTTGTTTTAAAACGCTGAAACAATTGCTGCGTAAGGATCGTAAAAATGAGTTTATGGCAGCATCGGGAGGCAGTTTATGGCAGCATCGGGATGAGTTTATGGCAGCATCGGGAGGCTTTTGTTTTAAAGGTCTAAGCTAGATATACCAATACTTTGAGGTCGATTTTTTCAAGTTTTTTTTTAAAACAAAAATTTTTCTTTTAAAACACGCATTGTTGGCTACAGCGAGCGCAAAAAAGCAATCAAAAAAATTTTTCTAGCCTTTATCCAGTAAGGGATATAAGACAATTTTTACTAACAAACGATACGAAGGGGAAGTTTATGGCAGCATTAAGATGCTTTTGTTTTAAAGGTCTAAGCTAGATATACCAATACTTTGAGGTCGATTTTTTCAAGTTTTTTTAAAACAAAAATTTTTCTTTTAAAACTCAAATATTTAACAATAGCGTTCGCTATTATGTGAAGTAAAGAAAAGCTCAAAAGCATACTCCATGAAGCATTTGAAGCACAAATTATTATGCAGACGACCAACCTTGATGTAGAAAGTTTGTGGCAGTACTCTAGAGAGTTTGTTCTAAATTTCTAAAAGTTTGCCTATTTTTCTTCTCAGCTTTTTGCTAACCGCTCTCTTATCTCGTTCGATGAGAGAAACTAAGTTTTGGGATACTCCTAGAAAACCAGCTAATTGTCCCTGACTCCAGCCTTTTGCTTTTCGAGCATCTTTGATTTGAGTTCCTGTTAGTTCGGTAGTTTGTGCTACTAGCTCTTTTATATTTTTTGGGGATGGGTCGATTTTTGATTTAATCTGTTTTGGTTGAGTTTTAGCAGCTAATAACTCTGGAATAGGTGCTGGAGGATGAATTGTTATTTTAGCAGCAAGCAACTGCTCGAAGTAACTGCGTGGTTTCCTTGCTTTGCTATCAGGACGTAATTCTTCTAGATAGCTAACAGGGTCAAATTCAATTTGAAATGCCCTTGAGAGTTCAGACAACACAATCAAAGCATGATTCCAGCGATTGGTAAGTTTGCGAGCTTTATCGCTATTTTCTAAGGCTTTGTTGATAACAGTCTTTGGTAAAAGAGCTTCGAGTAAGGTTTGTACTTTGTAAGTTCCACTAATATGAAATCGACTTTCTATAGTTAAATGAAGTCCCAATCGCAATGCTAGATCATCTTGGTAAGGATCGATTTTGAGAATATCTTGAGCTAAGTAACCAAATTGATATAAAGCTTTTCTAGCTTCGCATCCAGCCCTGTTTAAAAAACTATCTGTCCACAAACCAGGACGAACTGTAATGATTCCTTCTTCTGGTTGTTCTACCTTACCTTGCAGATTTTGTTGTCCGACTAGGTGGACTCGAACATTCCAGATTCGCGAAGTTTCTACACTCGCCATTAATCCGCCTTTTCGGTGTCTACCTTCTACCCAAGTAGCTTGAACCGTCAGACAATCTAAAGCAAAAGCGTGTTTGGCTATAGTTTTAATTTTCTCATATCTTGGATAATGGTTGTTGTTCCAACCAATTTCTTCAATCAAATCGCTAATTTTGAGATTGAATTCATTCACCCAAGGCTGCTCTTGTCGCATGGTATGAGCAGCGAAAATAAGGTGTAATTTGGCGGTGTTTGTGCCAAACTTATCGATGATTTGTAGAGCTTCCTCCCAAGGTAAAAGGGATATATCACCTGGGTTGGTGATGTAATGCTCGATAATGTTACTGGATTTTCCTTTAGCTCGATGTAGAAAAAAGGCTAATCCTGAAGGGTCTTTTTCCCACAAATCTTTTCTTAACTGAGCGCGGAGACTAGACACCATCGGAGCAGAAGTAGCAGCAGGAGTAAAATATTCGTCCTTCTTGTATAAACTCGGTTCGGTATTCGGTAAATCGGTAAGTTTACTTACTTCCATTATATCTACAGAAGCGATATTTTTTTTGGTTTCTTTTGTTTCAACAGAAGTAGTCTGTTTTCTTTCCATCTTGCTCCATCTTAAATTGAAGTAGTACCTAACGATAGTTACTCGAATAACGGAGTATTATTAACTAGTAAAAAATTATTAACTATATTAGTATTAGTGTAGCTTTTTAGCTAAAAAGAGATTAAAAAGTATCGATCATCTTAAATATTCTTCAACTACAGCAATGTGCAGAAAGTTTAAGACTAAAAGTAATAATGCCATACTGCGTTCGACACAATCTTCATCATTTATTATTGGCTAGATGTTTAGATGACTTATCCACATGGATGCTAATACTTTTTGTGAAAGATGGTTTGAAATCGATAAACTAACCCAGCAGGAAAAAGAAGAAGCCAAGAAAGTTTGGGGATATAGAGCTAAATGCGTCAGGCTACTTAGTGCTGTCTTAAAGAAACCGACCAACACAGTTGATAAATGGGGTTCGCGGTTTGAAAAAATGCCTAAAGATCTGGAGTCTTCCTTATTCTATGCTGATTCTATTAGACTCTTAATTAAGACTATGCCCCAAGACTTACTCTATCTCTACTTGTCAAAAAATCAAATTTAAACAATACTCGAATAAAAGAGTATAATATTTTTGATAAAGAATTGAGAAAATCAATTATTTTTGAGATAGACAATAAATAATGAGTAGGTACTAACCTAAAAGAAGAAATTCAAAAAAATTCAGGAATCAAAGATTTTTTGATGCTAATACTTTAATTTAGGACTTTTTAGCCCCGTGTCTATTAATTCTAATTCTTGCCGAATTATCGCCATATTTAACCAAGCTGGGGGAGTAGCGAAAACTACCCTGACCCATAACTTGGGTTATCACCTAGCACAAAGAAAACATCGGGTTCTCCTCATCGATATGGACCCTCAAGCAAGTCTGACTAAATTTATGGGCTTAGTACCAGCGCAGTTAGATAAAACAGTTGCTGATGCCATTATTGAAGAACAGCCCTTACCCATTACCGAAGATATTCACGGTATAGACTTAGCTCCTACTAATAGAATCCTCTCCACTACTGAAATGCAGTTAGTCAGTGCCGAAATGCGCGACCTGCGACTCAAAGAAGCTATAGAACCAGTTAAAGATGCTTACGACTTTATCCTGCTCGACTGTCCCCCCAGTTTAGGCTTACTCTCTTACATTTCCTTAGTGGCAGCTACTCATGTTCTCGTTCCCATTGAAACTCATGTTAAAGCTTTCGAGGGAACTAACGAGCTTTTACAAACCGTAACCAGAGTTAAAAATCGAGCTAATCGTTCCTTAGAGATAGCGGGTTTTGTTCCTACCCGTTATGACCGCAGAAATTCAGCCGATACTCGAACTTTAGGCGCAATTTCTACACAGCTATCAAGCTGGGGCAAAGTTTTTCCCCCCATTCCCCGCGCCACGTCTTTTGTTGATGCTTCTGAAGAGCGAGAACCATTAGCTGTTTACGACCCCAAACATTCGGCTGTTACTCTTCTTGATTCTTTAGCCACTGCTATGGAGGAACTATCATGAGTCGTCGTAAAAGTGAAAAACCATTTGGTAGTCAGATTAATGCTCCTTGGGCTGATGAATCTAAAAGCGAGACAAAAGCAGCAGCTACTTTAGTTTTAATTAAAGAAATTCATCTCCCCCCACAACAACCCCGACGCTATTTTGACCCCGACGCTTTGAAGGAGTTAGTCAACTCGATCGAACAACATGGTATTCTCCAACCCCTCTTAGTACGTCCTATGACATCAGGAGGCTATGAACTCGTAGCAGGAGAACGACGCTATCGGGCAGCAATGTCAAGCGAACTAATTGAAGTCCCCGCAGTGATTCGCGAACTGAGTAATTCCGATGCTCTTACCCTTGCCCTAATCGAAAATCTCCAACGGGAAGACCTCAATCCTGTAGAGGAAACTGAGGGAATTTTACAACTGCTCTCTCTGCACCTTGAAATTACTGTAGAAGAGGCAATTTCTCTACTTTATCGCCTGAATAATGAATCTAAAGGAAAAGTTACCCGTAACGTTACGGGTAAAGAGACGGTCGCTCAAGTAGAAAAACTTTTCAACTCCATCGGCACTATGAATTGGTCGTCTTTTGTCAGAAATCGTTTACCTTTGCTCAAGCTGCCTCAAGATATCAGAGAAGCCCTCCAATTGGGAAAAATTGCTTATACAAAAGCTACTGTAATTGCACGGATTAAAGACGATCGAGTTCGTAACTCTTTACTGTTAGAAACTATAAAAAATAACCTCTCATTGAGCCAAATCAAAGAAAAGATCGAAGAGCTTCAGCCAAATTCAGACAAGCCATCAGACCCCCTTCCAAAGCGTCTTAAAACTGCTTACCAACAAATCAACAAGTCAAAGGTGTGGTCAGACCCCAAGAAACGACAAAAACTAGAAAAGCTTTTAAGTCAATTAGAAGCTCTAACTTCAGCCAAATAACCCAAGTCAAAAAAGTTACCCGTAACGTTACGGGTAACTTAAAACTCCGCCGTCGCTCAAGTAAAAAAACAAGCCAGGATAGTAAGCGCAATGAGAATCGGGTCAGACAATTTTAGAAATTCTAAAAACTCATCTTTGACTGGTCAAAGCAATAATTCTCGCTCGGCTGAGGCGAAAATTAGAGCAATTATGGCAATCTGGCTTGACTATATTCGACTAGAAGATCTAACCAATGCTAAGGTAGATGCACAACGTCATGGAGTTGACTACGTATGGGATAAAGGAGTTAGTCTCATTGGCAATCATCTCATTATTGACAAGACATTATTCAAAACTCTAAAGCAAAAAAAGAAGGCTTGTGCCGACCGAAATAGAGAAGAGGACTATCAGATTGCCGTGGCATTTCCAAGTATTGCTCAGTTTGAGAATAATCTTCGTAAATTTCGTCCCCTCTTTACCATCGATCTTACTCCTATCTTGTCGGTCAACTATCGTCAAAAAGGATGGGATTTAACCGAGTTCGAGTTTCATCCCGTTTTACCCAACCTAATTAAATTTTACGGAATTGAAGAAGAAGAAGCAGAACGTCTGCCCACACGCGAAGGCTTATTTGTGTTTCTCGAAGCCGTTTTTAATCGCACTTTTCCGACCCTGCAAGATTTTCTGAACTTAATCGAACTTCCAGAAAAGCCCTTACGTTGCCAACCAGTACCTTATCTACTGCGTTTTGGCTTCGCGAATTATAATCACCATCTAAAAAAAGATTTTCAAAATCTTCAGGGACAATTGGACTATCCCTGGCCAATTTCAGGACATCCCGCTTACGAGTATCTATTTGGTTTACCTCAACCTCCCAAACAAGAGCAATTATTTCTCGGTGCTTGGGCTACCTCCCCTCCCGATGAAGCTCAAGCAACAGCCCTCAAACATTCTTGTTCTCACGGTCTGACGGCGGTAATTGGACCACCAGGACACGGCAAAACTCATGTCGTGCTGCATAAAATAGCGCAACAGGTGGTCGAGCGGGCTGTCAAACTGGCACAACAGGGATTAGATGAGAATAACTTGACCGTAGTAGCCAGTACTAACAACCGTGCGGTTAACAATGTTGAAACTTATCTTTCAGAACAATTTGACAATGACTTTTTCTATTTATCTCAAGCAGGAGAAGATAGAGATAGCTTGAGAAAGAAAGTTTTGCCAAAATTACAAGCTGCTCTCAATTGGTTGAATGAAACGACGTTCGAGCAAGCCGAGTGGGAGCAAGCCAAAAAACGGTTATTGTCGGCGGTCGGAGAATTTCAATCTTATCGGGAGCGGGCTGAACTAGAGCAAAAACAACGAGTATCTGACGAACGACAATTAGAGCAGAATCGAATCGAGATTGAGAAACTAACTCAAGCAATTGAAGCGATACAGAGCGAACAGCAGCAGTTATCATCAAATGAAGAAACCGAATGTTCTCAGTTTCCCCGCGAGCCAATTGAAAGGATTGCTAGGGCAATTGAATCAGCAACAAGAGCGTTACCTACAGAAACCAGACAACCCCGTTCTTGGTATCAAAACTTAGGGAATTGGCTATTATCATTGTGGCGGGTTTTCAAGGGACAAACGGATGGAGCTATTATTGCTCGTCTCAATAAAAACATCAATGAAGATGTTGCCAGGACTAAAAATACTCCCTTCCCCTTAGAATTAATTGTCAACCGCAAGCATTTAGAATATTGGCGAGCGCAAATAGCTGGGCAGCTTACGGCTGCCGAAGAATGGCAACAGAGATGGTTATTAAAACAGCGTAACAGTTCTCAGTTACAAACCCTACAGCAACAGATCGTTTTCCAAAAACGTCAACAACAACAAATACCGAAAAAAATAGCTAGTTATTCCGAACGAGATTTTTACAGTTGCTTTTATACCGATTATCATCAACTTCAAGTGCAATTATTCGAGCTATCTTGGCAATTTCAGCTTTCTACCGCATTACGAAGAAAAGAAGCAGTTATCGAAAATATCCGAACTTATATTGGCGTATTAAATGGTGAATGGGAAACTAAACGTCAGTTCAAGCGTAATTGGCACTCTGTTTACCGCGACCTCAGCCTTCTGTTTCCCGTTTTTCTCAGTACTCTACAGTCCCTGCGTCGTCTGTTTCCCGAACTACATAATGGCTGTATAGATCGAGCGTTCGTCGATGAAGCGGGTCAGATTACCCCCCATCAGGTCTATCCCTTGTTAGTCCGCAGTCGCCGAGCCATGTTTTTAGGAGACCCCTGGCAACTAGAGCCTATCGTTTCCTTGAGCGATTCAGATAAAGACCTATACAGAGCCAAAGCGTTTTTTGCCCGACAACTGACGGATACTGACTACGACCGCTATAGTCCGACCGCTATAACGGCATATCACCGAGCAGCAGGAGGTAGCGGGCGAGTGGGAGATTTGGGCAACGGGATCGTTCTTAAATATCATTATCGCAGCGTCCCTTTGATTGCTCGTTTTATCTCTCAACTCTGTTATCCAGAGATGATTATCAAAACATTACCCTCACCTTCACGAATGGGAGCTAATTTAATTGCTTGTCATGTAGAAGGACAACAAACAGACCATGTTAATCAAGCAGAAATTGAGGTAGTTAAAGACTTAATTAAAGAATTACTCAAAGCAGGATACAGTCTCAACTCGAATGATAATTCAGATACCATTGGAGTAATTTCCCCTTACCGCCGTCAAGCAGACGCTTTAACCAATTCATTACGGTCGCGTTGGTCGGATTTTTCTAGCAACAGTATAGGTACGGTTCATACTTTTCAAGGAGGGCAAAAATCAGTAATAATTCTCTCTACTCGTCAATGTCATTCCTCAGATAGTCTTTGGTTTATCAATCGTCGTCCTAATCTGCTCAACGTTGCGGTTAGCCGTGCCAGGGAACTGTTTATTTTAGTAGGGAATTTAAAGCTGCTTAGAGAAGGAGAATACAGCAAATTGTTAGTTGAATATATCGAGCAATTTGGAGAAATACGTATGTTGTAATTACGTTAGAGCGGACAAGTACCTTGAATAATTAATTAAAGTAAAGTTTCTAGCTGCTTTGTGCCATTAATAGAAATATAAAGCACTCGATTAATCATGTCTCTACCAGCTTCAATTTCATGCTGGATAAATTTTACTGCTTCGGTGCAGATCTCAATCTGTTTGTTACGCAGTAAATCACCTTCAACTATAAACACGATTCCTGCATGAACCTCAAAAGCAAGAGCAAATTTCTCACGCATCACCTACACTCTTCAGTTACTACAATTCTGTCTTCATTAAAAGCATACTCTAAGATTTGGCGATCGCTTTTTCCTAATAATCCTCGATCTCTAACTGCAACTGCATCAATTAAAAGCTGTTCGCATAGATAACGGGCGACATATGGCGAAAGATCTTCATCAATTAAAAACTTCATCCTTTTCTTGGTCTACCCATAACAGGATAAGCTTTGACATAGAGTGGAGCGAATTTGAAGTCTAACTCAGACAGATAGGGGTAATCTTCTTGAATAACTTGCAGTGACTCACCGCGAGCGATTATTTGACCAACATGATGCACGGACAAGCGAGAATTCGGAAAAACTGTTTGACCTGCCATGATCTCAGGATCGCTCACTAGATGGCTTTTCCATCGATTAAATTGAGAGATCAATTCCGATAATTCTTGACTAATAGTATTTAATTGTAAGACGAAGAATTTAGCAAATTCTACAGTTGAAGCGTGTTCTTCTATGGCTTCGACTAAACGTTGATACAAAGCAGTGCGATATTTAACGGAAAACTCAAAATCAATTTCTTTGAGCGCACGTAAATATATTAAAGCAGCAAAAGAAAGACGAGGCACATCTTCCACAGGTTGAATTACTCTGTATTCTATTTCTTTATAAACTCGTTTGGGTGGTAAGTAAGCAAAGGCTGCTGCTTCGTTGGGAGTAAATATAGTTTCCATCTTAATATAACTATTCCCTGTATAGGGAATAGTTTAGCATAGTAGCAGGTAATGGTTAGATATTTGATTCCGCGCCTGTTGTAGCGTAGCGGTTAGAGTGGCTGCGGACAGAGAACACACAAAGAGTGCGCGCCCTAGTAACTTTTGCCCGCGCCACTTTAAACAACAGGCACACAGGGGGGTTTGGGGGGCAGTATGCACCCCAAGCATTTATTTAACTCGATCGATGATATAGTATGAGTCAACAAAACTCGATTTTTGATGAGTCATGAACCTCAAAATTATTCGGCAAACAAAAGCCACCATTGACTCGGAAATTATCGTTTCTTGGTTGTCGGACAAGTCCTCAAGCTCTCGCGTTACCTATGCGGGAGCGGTGAAGCAGTTTTTGACCTTTACGGGTCAGACTTTGGCTGATGTGCGGGTAGAGGATATCCAGCAATGGGTCAGATCCTTTGAGTTGAGAAACTATTCTCCCTACACTATTAAAGTAAAAATCTGCACCATCAAAAGCCTTCTGACCTACTGTTATGAAGTGGGTTATTTGTCCGTTAATGTGGGCAAGCTGGTTAAACCCCCCAATCCGAAACAGGGTTTGAGTCAACGCATCTTAGATAGTAATGAAGTTGAGAAACTGATTTTGGCTACCTCCCCTGGACGCGATCGCCTGTTATTTTCGCTGATTTACGCTTGTGGGTTGAGAGTAAGCGAGATATGTGCGTTAACTTGGAAAGATTTGACGAATCGTGATGAGGGCGGTCAGGCTCTTGTTTACGGTAAAGGACAAAAGAGTCGGATAGTGTTGATACCTAATGGTTTATGGCAGGGATTAAATCAATTACCTCCTAGTCATAAGACTGATGCGGTGTTTTAATAGTTATCGTCACAAACCATTAGAGAGAACCTGGATACACAAGCTGCTCAAAAAAGCTGCTCAAAAAGCTGGTATTAATCCCGCAGCATCATCTCACTGGTTGAGACACAGCCATGCTACCCATGCTCTAGAAGGAGGGTGTGACCTACATTTGCTACAGCAATCTCTAGGACACGCCGATCTGGGAACGACGCAGAAATATCTGCACGCTCGTCCCGACCGAGGGAGTAGTCAGCATTTATCTAATAATCTGTGGTAAGAGATTATCGGGCGCGGAAATCGGAGCGTGAATGTAACGGCAAAGGAAGATAAGTTGGTTGTCATATTTTTTTGGTTCTGTTGCAAAATTTTTTAATGGACAGAAAAACTCTGTAGATAACTAATTTCTTAGACAGTAATCCCAAAAAGAGAATGAATAAAATCTCTTTGTCCCAATACATCGCCTTTAGCTATATTTTCAACTTGACCTTTGCGAAGTATATTCATAATCTCATATCCTCTCAAAGTTCTCCAGGCTGTATGGAAATATTGAAAATACAAGTTGTATTTAGCTAACTTTTTGGGAAACCTATGGTCTTGTTAGATTATATTATTGAGATACTTCTGTTGTCTCAATTCACATTCAGTAGAAAAAAAGGTTGTGTCGCAAAAAGTGATAGTTTAGGAATTTCTTGACTCTTACTTACTCCTGATTTATGGTTCGATCTCAACCCTTCAAATGGCGACATTTTCAAGCAGAAATTATCTTACTTAACGTGCGTTGGTATTGCCGTTATCCCCTCAGCTACAGGAATTTGGAGGAAATGATGCTAGAGAGAGGACTTGAAGTTGACCATAGCACCATTAATCGTTGGGTACTTGATTATGCCCCAGAATTAGAGCGGCGTTGTCGCCCTCATCTCAAGTCTACTAATGATTCTTGGCGTGTGGACGAGACTTATGTGAAGGTCAAGA
>DATNPK010000081.1 GCA_036703275.1 Coleofasciculaceae cyanobacterium
ACGTCTGTAACTGGCGCCAATTGCTGTCAATGGAATCTTCTCCAATAAAAGCTGGTCAATTAAATCTTTCGTCGATTGGCTTATAATCTTTTGCTGTCGGTTCTCTACAAACTGTCTGCCACAGTCACGGCACTTGTAATTTTGTTTACCATTATCTATTCTGCCATTTTTTACAACGTGCCTTGATTCACATCAAGGACAATTTATTGACATCCTAATCCGCCTGCTATTTTCTCTATCCTTACATCTTTCGCACTACCGTTGATTGCTTTTATTATCAATGATCTGTTCACCGTATTTGATGGTGAAATCGTTGTACCAATTAGAAACTACAACGAAGTCATAACTATGATCGGCTGAGACTGCAATATCTTGACTAATCAACCTAGACTCTCTAAACTCGACCAACATTTCGTTAAAAAAGATAGCTCTTCCTTGGCGACAGGCTTCTTTCCCAGTGGTGATCGTACCGTCGCCTTCAATTATCACAGTATTCTCGGCATAGTATTTTTCCAAGGCTACCGATGTTTGAAACGTAACAACTAAATTGTTAATGTCTGCCAGCGCGGCTTGTAGTTCTTCAATCGTCATGAGCAAATAGTAAGATTTTGGGAATTGAGAAAAAATTTTAGCCTACTGTGTGCAATCATGTCCCACAAATAATACTCCGATTGCACCCTAGCTGTAATCGAAGCTGCATAATTATTTATTAGACTGAAACGTTCTGGATATCCACATATTATAAACCCAGGTTACATAGTCAAAAGGATAACAAATGAAGCAGAAATATCAAGAGTTTTTAGTCAGGGATTGGCGGCAGGAAGATCGCCATGCAGCAGCGGAGGTAATTAAAACTGTATTGGCAGAGTACGGCTTGCCCTGGCAGCCAGAATTAGCAGATCGTGATGCGATTGAAGTAGAGTCGGCTTATTTAAAAGTGGGTGGTGAGTTTTGGGTAGTCGAGCAAAATTCAACTATTGTCGGGACAGCGGCATATCAGCCTATAGCTAGAGGACAAAATGCTGTAGAAATACGCAAAATGTATTTACTACCAGATGTTCGAGGACAAGGCTTGGGTAAATACTTATTAGTGCAGTTAGAAAAAGCGATCGCTATTAAGGATTATCAAGAAATTTGGCTTGAAACCGTATCCATATTGAAGGAAGCGGTAAAATTGTACGAGCTTAACGGCTATCAATCCGCCGATGGTGTAGAAACCGACAGATGTGATTTGGTTTATTTCAAGCAACTGCACCAAGAGACAAATAATCGAATATAAGATCTAGATCGAAACAGGTAAACTATGTTTTTATTAGCTGGGGATATTGGCGGAACCAAGACTATTCTGCGCTTGGTAGAGGTTACGTCAGTCACTCTGACCGAAAAGACTTTCAAAACTGTCAGAGAAGCCCAATATATCAGTGCCAGTTTTCCCGATTTAGTGCCAATGGTGCAAGAATTTTTAGCTCAGGATAAGTATCTCAAGCCACAGTTAGCCTGTTTTGCGATCGCTGGTCCAGTAGTGAATAATACCTGCCACTTGACCAATCTTCAGTGGGTTTTGCAGACGCAACGCCTGGAAATGGAGTTAGATATTGCTAAAATCAGCCTAATTAATGATTTTGCCGCCAATAGTTTCGGAATTTTGGGTTTAAAAGATTTTGATGTTCATACGCTACAGACTGGCGAGGCCAGAAAAGATTCACCCATCGCCGTCATTGGTGCAGGGACAGGTTTAGGAGAGGCTTTCTTAATCCCCCAAGGTCAGAAATATCAGATTTTTGCCAGCGAAGGAGGACACTCAGATTTTGCTCCCCGCAACGATTTAGAGACTGAACTATTAAAATATCTGCGAACTAAACTAAAAGTAGAACACATTTCAGTGGAAAGAGTAGTTTCAGGTCAGGGAATTACCTCGATCTATCAGTTTCTCCGGGATTATGGCTTTGCAGAAGAGTCAGTCGAAATTAGTGAGCGAATTAGGCTTTGGGAACAGGGGCAGAAAAAAAACATCGATCCCGCAGCGATTATATCGCAAGCAGCTTTTAAGCAAAGCGATCGCCTATGCGAAAAAACTATGGAAATGTTTGTTGAAGCTTATGGTGCAGAAACGGGAAATCTCGCCCTCAAACTGCTTTCTTATGGCGGAATTTATATTGCTGGGGGGATTGCTGCCAAAATCTTACCCCTAATGCAAGATGGTAGATTTTTAAAAGTATTTAAAAATAAAGGTAGAGTTAGCACCTTGATTGAGGAAGTTCCTGTACACATTGTTTTAAATCCCCAAGTAGGTTTGGTCGGTTCGGTATTGTACGGCTTGCAGCATCAAAATTAAAGGTTGTAGTTATTTTAATTAGTTCAATAACTAATCTTTACTGTTCTGTTGCAGGCTTCTGACTCTTCCTATATAGATAAAATAAAACAATGTTTAGAGAAATCATTCTAATTCCATCAGAAGTCAGCGTTGCCCAAATTGCCCCATACAAGCCAAAAATTGGAATTAGCCAGAAGTTTAAAATTACGTTGATCATCGCGGCTATGATCTGTACTATGCTACGGCTCCTCTGATATCCTAAACCTGTCAAAGTATTAGCAGTTAGTAATTGCAGAGCAGTAATGAACGGAAGCGGAGCAAGCCAACGCAAAGTGGAAATAGCATTTTGATATTCAGCACCCAAAATTTTAGGAACTAAAGGTGCAAAAATTTCAAAAGCAGCGAAACTAAAAACACCGTAGACCAAAATTATCGGCAATAGTTTTTTCGCAAAATTGAGACAGCTCTTAAATCCTCGAGAACCTTCTTGGAAAAATCGGGGATAGCTGGCACTAAACAGAGCCATGGCTGGAACATCACCAATATTAATAAAGCGGTAAGCTGAACCATATATTCCTGTAGCATCTAAAGTTGCCATGCTGGCAAGCATAGTTTTATCAATATTATTGTTGATATTATTAGCTGACATACCAATAGCAAAATAAATTCCTTGGGCAATATCTGATTTAAGTCTGGTTAACTTTAATGTAGGTTTACCCCCTATTTTATTGACGCTCCCAAGAGCAAATAAGCCAACGAGAAATGAGCTGGCGAAATATAGCACCGACCAAGTATTAAGTTCTAAATTGGTTGCAGAGTTGAGATTATCGACGAATGTTATTAAACACAAGACAGCCAAAAGTTTACCTACCGTACTTAAAACTACAAGCTGAGCAGCTTTGTCGACGAACCCTATGGCTCTAAGTGCTTTGTTGCTAACCTCTTGCAATCCTAAACCAAACAAATCTGCGATCAACAAAAAAGCGATTGTCAATAAAGAGATATTATCAGGAAAAATCAGCCGAGCGAGCAATAATAAGCAGCTAGTAAGACAAATACTATTAACCAGGAGAATTAGTAGAGTATTTCCCCAATAACTTGAAAAGATTGTCCGATTTACCGATACCTCTTTAACTAAAACATCATCACTACCAAGCGCAATAAAGGGAAATAACAAAGAAGCTAATGCCGTAACAGCTACAAAAGATCCATAGTTTTCTGCTCCCAGAGAACGAGCCAAGATTACAAAATAAGCTGCCTGGACAATGACATTGAATAATCTGGCAATTAACATCCAGGAAGTATCTTGGAATAGCGATTTTTTTGTGATTCGGGCAATTTTAATTTTGATCTCGTTTAGATTCATTATTTTCAGGACTTAGGCAAATATATTCTTATGTAGTGCGATCGGTTCAGCAAAACGTAATAAATTCACAAATCCCATCTTTAATAAATCCAAGATTATTTCTTTTTAATCAGTTAATTTAAACTATTATAATGTTTAGTGATAAGCTAAATCATATAATAAACTTGCATCAGAATTCTTTCAAATTGCTATTGGTTTTCTGCCAATACTGCTTGTTTGAGTGGTGTTAAGCTATAAAAATTTATTTATGATCGCGAATATATCAACGAGCTAGATCGAATTTAGTATGCGAGAAGTAGTATGAGGGTTTGCAGTGTATTTAATAAATGGTTTAAGGAAAACACTTAAAATATGTTGATTTCCGTATGTGTCATAACTTACAAAAGACCACAAGGATTGCGGCTTTTGCTTAAAGGACTAAATGAACTGACGTTTAAAAAAATCGAACGTCCTGAAATTGAAGTTATTGTAGTTGATAATGATACTGCAGGATTAGCCAACAAAATTTGTGCAGAACTAGAATCGGAGTTCCAATGGACGCTCAAAACGGGTGTTGAAACTCAACGAGGCATAACCTATGCTCGGAACAAATCTATATCTATGGTTTCTACAGATGCAGATTTTATCGCGATTCTTGATGATGATGAAATTCCCGAATCTTCATGGTTAGAGACATTAGTACTCGTACAGCAAGAATATGATTCAGATATTGTTACAGGACCAGTATTACCTCGCTTTGAGGATTGTCAGGTTCCAAACTGGATTATTAAAGGTAAATTTTTTGACGCACCTCGTTATTCAACTGGAGAACAAAGACCAGTAGCTTTTACTAATAATGTCTTGGTTAGAGCTGATATTTTGCGTAAATTAAATCCAGTTTTTGATAATCGCTTTGCTATTTCTGGAGGTTCAGATTCATACTTATTTCTGACTCTTAATAAAGCGGGATATAAAATCACCTGGGCAGATGAAGCCATAGTATACGATCTGATTATTACTTCTCGTACTAACCTAAAATGGATTTTGTTTCGCGGTTATCGTACCTGGAGTAATCATAGTTCTCATGAAAAAGAACTGTATCCTTCCTTTTCAATTCAGTCAATGCGTATCCTTAAAGGATTTGCCCTAATAGTCATTGGCATTCTACGCTTGATACCTTCTTTATTAATCGAAAAAGCTGCCGTAGCAACTTCGTTACTATATATCTCCAGAGGCATGGGAACTATCGGAGGACTTTTGGGACTCTATTATCAAGAATACAAAAACATCGGCAATCTTACATTAGCGGAGGAATAAGCAAATGTAAAATCCCGATGTCAGATCTGAGAAATAAGTTGAGCCAGCTAAAATTATAAGCCGAC
>DATNPK010000082.1 GCA_036703275.1 Coleofasciculaceae cyanobacterium
TACCAACCCTCGGTATAGTGCGCAAGAGCTTTGTTGTAGACCAAACGCACGCAACCCATTGTCCGTCGCAAAAGATTTTCTTGCGCTTGTGTCGGGTAAAAGCGGAACTTGTAAGCACGTTCACTCATGCTTCACATTATACCGCATTTAATGTAAACAACTTAATTAGAGGCGCGCATTCATCTCTTGGCTGTCATCTGGGGTTTCCCCCGAGAGATGCGGGGCAAGCCCAGATGTTTGAACGCCACGTCTCACCACCAAGCCCTACATTCTTGTCGGCGGCTTTTTTGTGTGAATATTCATACAAAAAACGCGCCGAGGGCTATGGTGGGAGTATCCTGCGCGAAAACTGATGATGATGATAGAAGACTTTTGACCTCGACTGCCTGTAGAGAAAACTGTAATTGACGCATCTTGATTTTGCTCCCATTAAGTAAAAGTGATTAAATATTTAGTAGTTGAGCGATCTGCCTGAGATCTTGCTGTATAAAAGTCCCCTAAAGGATATGCCCGTGCATATCGCACAGATAAACACAGATGAACACAGATGAAATATCTAAAGCTAATAGCTAATAGCTTTTATAGCCAATCAAAAGGCTTAACCGAGAAGTCTTACATCACTCCGCTATTTTTACCGCTGACTCGATCGCTTTAAACTTCAAGATGATCGCGAAAATAAAGGCGATATAGTTGGCGGCTAGGAATTACATGACTACCAACGAATTTAATTAAACCTATGCTCTCTAATTTGTAGGCAGCAATGCAGCATATCTGCACGGGAGAATGAGCGGTAATGACTTGGCTAAAAGCCCTGGTTAGTTCGGAAAACTGCCGCAGAATTATCAAGTATCCTTTTAAATGACTACGATAAATACCCGAAGGAGTGGGTGCTTCGGCTAATAGCTGTTCCAAGGTAATATTTTGAGTTGACAGGACATGAAATGCTAACCTAACTAAGTATGGATGACCTCCAATCATTTCCATCAGTAAACTTAAACTTTCCTCTGATATATCCTGCTTAAATTGATATCGATTAGCTAGTTCTTGAACCTGTTCAAAATTAAATTCAGGTAAAATTATCGCTAAGCCCAAATTAAATGGCGATCGATTAATATCTAAAGGAATATAAATCTCGGTGGAGTGAACCACAATCATTCGTAAACGTTGCCAGACTTCTAAATTATTAGCTTCTTCATGCCAAAATTGCACTAGAGGTAAAAATTCTTGAGCTATTTCGGGATATTCAAATAAATGATTAACCTCATCTAGAGCTAAAACCAAGGGTACTTTGAGCTGTTCGAGAATATGCTTTTGTAAATAGTTAGTGCAGCTTATTTTTGTGCCTAAATCTCGATCCCAATATCGATCTAATTCTGATTCGATTCCTAGCTGTAAGGTAATGTTTGCCATTAACCAGCGTAAAAACTTTTCTAGATTGGATAAGACAGAAGCTTCTGCCAGTTGGAAATTTAGCGTTACCGTTTTGTAGCCGTGCGATCTCACTTCAGCTAAAATACGAATCATTAAGGAAGTTTTTCCCCGATTTAGGGGAGATTTTATCGCGATCAACGCTCCTGGACGCAGAATTTCTGCGTAGGCTAAAGCTTCAGTAGGAAGACGTTCGATATAGAAATTTGAGTTGAGGGAAACTTGACCATCGGGTAATTCTGAAGTAGCGCTCAAAAATTTGGTTTTTTTCGACTTTTGCCTTAAAACTGATTTAAAGTTGTTTTTACTTACCTTTTCTTGCCAAGCCAAAGAAAGACTTCGCCATAATCGCGAACCTACGACTCGAATATAGTCCGAATCGTAACCAGAACCCAGAGCAATTTCTTGATATGTTTTGCCCAACCAACATTCTCGTAGTACTAATTCCTGTACTCCGTTTAATCTTTCAGGCTCTAGCGTCCGATCGACAATTTTCAATGCCTGGCTTATTTCTAGATCTGTCATGTTTAATTGTGTGTTTTGTTCAAAACTACTTCTTGATCGCTGAATACATTCATAAAAAGCTATTGCACAGTCTATAGTAATTTAAGATACTCTTTTTTTCATTGCTCCCAAAAATTAGCGAAGAATTTGAAAATCCGAGATAAAAATTACCCAATTATTCGACCGATTAACCAGATATAAACTGTTTAGAGATCGTGTCTCAATATTTTGCCGTAGTCGCTGGGAATTGAAATTGGTAGTTGCGCTAGGGAAATCAGCTCCCAGGTTTCCGCGTTATAGGTTGTATAGGCGATTTGAAATCTAGACAAATCGAGGTCGACAATGGTAATCGTTTTGGTAGCAGGTAGTTCGCTATTAATTAGTTGCCTTGCTCCTTGTCCTAATGCTCCTGCATGGAGCAATTTTAACTTGCCTTTTTTACCTGGATAGTAGGCGTGATGATGTCCGCTGATATAGATATCGACTTGGTTTTGCTCGAGTAGCGATCGCAGCATTTCACCATCAGCTAAATATTCTCCAGGCTGGTTTTTGGTTTTAGCTACGGGATATAGAGGTAAATGTCCCACCACAATTCTCGCTTTTGCTTGCTGTGCTGCTGGACTATTCAACGTTGTTTGTACCCAATCTAGCTGCTTGTCGGAGATATCTTGAGTAGAAGCGTCCCAGACTAACAAGAATACATCATTTTGGTGAAAACTATAAAAAAAAGGAAAATTGGCGCGATCTATGAAATCCAAACTTAATTGATGCTGGTTTCGATTCCAGTATGCCCGAGCTAAATCTCTTTCGCGTTCAAAAATCAAAGCTCGATCTTTGATTGCTCCAGAACCGTCATGATTACCAATGGTAAACCCAAAAGGAATCTGATATTTTCTTAAAGGTGCAGCTACATGAAGCTCGAAAGCTGCCCACATCTGTTCAATCTGCGCTTTGGTCAGAGAAGCCTTTTGTCCCGCGATCATATCTCCGCCACAGAGTACTAAATCGGGCTGCCATTGAGGCATTAAAGCGATCGCCTGTTCTATTTCAGGCTCATATTCGGTTGAACCATATTGGCTATTAAGATCGCTAATCACCACAATCCGAAAGTCTTTGCGGGGTGGCAAATATAAATGCTCTAAACTACTTGCTGTCGTAGATATCTCTTTGCTTGGTTTGACCTTAGCGCGATCGACTGCATAACAGCTAAAACAGAGACTGAAAACTAACCCGATGAGCAATAGCCAAGTAAATCGCCGTTTCATGTTGAAGATTAAAAACTTGAGAACAACCGCTGACAAATAACAAATAACTAATCATTTAAATATAATCATTTAATCGAAATCAACCATCAATTTAGATTACCGCGAGCTGAAATGGTAATCTTTTAAGAGACTATGAATATCGAAACGATTACTTAACAATTAAGATTGAAATCCTACAGCAATTTTTTGTTTAAAATGTCTTAATTGTGCTTAAACTATAGATCTTCAGAGCGAGCATTAAACTAAAGATTAGTCAGAGGCGTAAGATTAAGATCATGAGTGATACATCCCAAAAGCCAATTGGAATTATCGGGGCTTCAGGATACGGAGGAGTCCAATTGGTTAGACTTCTATTAGAACATCCTGCGGTAAGTATTGCTTACTTAGGTGGCGATAGTAGCGCTGGAAAGCAGTATGGTTCTCTCTATCCTCATTTAGCTCATTGCGTCGATCTCAACGTTGAAAAAATTGATTTAGATGAAGTTGCAGCTCGTTGTGAAGTAGTATTTCTGGGACTACCAAACGGTCTTGCTTGCGATCTTGCTCCTACTCTGATTGAAAAAGGCTGTAAAGTACTAGATCTCTCGGCAGACTATCGTTTTCAAGATTTAGACACTTACACTAGCTGGTATAAGAAAGACAGAAAAGATCGTGAAACGGCATCATCTGCCATCTATGGTTTACCAGAGCTATATCGCGAACAAATCAAACAATCTCAGCTAATTGGTTGTCCTGGGTGTTATCCAACCGCTAGTTTATTGGCTCTTGCACCCTTACTCAAGCAGGGTCTAATCGATCCCTCAACCGCCATCATTGACGCTAAATCTGGCACTTCTGGCGGAGGTCGACAAGCCAAAACTAATT
The DNA here is from genome assembly GCA_036703275.1 of Coleofasciculaceae cyanobacterium. Classification (NCBI taxonomy): domain Bacteria; kingdom Bacillati; phylum Cyanobacteriota; class Cyanophyceae; order Coleofasciculales; family Coleofasciculaceae; species Coleofasciculaceae cyanobacterium. Next base: position 4,062 of record DATNPK010000082.1, read on the forward strand.
TCCTCTTAGCAGAAGCAGATAACTCTCTGGGAGCTTATGGGGTAGCCAGCCATCGCCACACTCCAGAAATTGAGCAAATTTGCACTGCTTTAGCTCGTCAAGAGGTTACAGTGCAGTTTACGCCTCACCTGATTCCCATGGTTAGGGGGATTTTATCAACCGTCTATGCTACTCTGCGCGATCCTGGTTTAGTCAGAGAAGATTTAATTACAATCTACAGCGCTTTTTATCGCTCCTCACCATTTATTAAGATTTTACCCAATGGTATTTATCCTCAGACAAAATGGGCCTGTGGGACTAATCTAGCTTATATTGGCATTCAGGTGGACTCTCGTACAGGCAGAGTGATTGTACTATCGGCGATCGACAACTTAGTTAAAGGTCAAGCTGGTCAAGCGGTACAATGTATGAATTTAATGATGGGTTGGGATGAATCCCTTGGTTTACCAAAGCTAAGTTTTTATCCTTAATAGAAATTTAGTTTCAGATTAAATAGTTAAGAACGGGTATGAAGCATCAATTGGCATCTTTTTTGACTGGCGGTTTATGTTTGCTCACTTGGGCATCTCCTGCCAAGGCTGAAGCTACCTTAAACAAAATTCAGCGCACAGGAGTTTTAAATGTCGCTATCAGGGAAGATGCACCACCTTTTGGTTATTTAGATACCAATGAAAACCTACAGGGATACTGTTTAGACTTTTTTGCTCTTTTAGAAACACAGTTAATTAAAAAGTTAAAGCGAAATACTTTAAGTATTAAGCTATACAAATCTACACCAAGTAATCGCTTTGATTTAGTAGCTAAAAATATAGTCGATCTTGAATGCGGCCCAAATACAATACGCTTTGATATTCCGGAAAACACAAATTTCTCTACCAGTTTTTTTATTACAGGAACACAATTTCTAGTCAAGCAAAATAATCCTCTCGATCTGGAGCAAGATTTGGGGAAAGAAGTCGAACTTGGAGTAATTAACAACACCACTACTGAAAAATTTATTGCCCAACGCTATCCTTCAGCAACCTTACTCAAATATAGTGGCGTAACCGCTAGAATTAGAGGCATACAAGCGGTCGAACAGGGTAAGATTGATGCCATGATTAGTGATGGTATTCTCTTAAGAGGCGAAGCACAGCGGCTAGGACTATCTTCGGTTGAATATTCTCTAATACCAGATGTCCCCTTAACCTGCGATCGCTATGGCATGATTATTCAAAGTAACGATCCCCAATGGGAAGATTTTATTAATTCTGTAATTAATAGTCCTGAAGCGGCAGCTTTATCAAATGCTTGGTTTGGACAGCTATTTAACTATGCTCAACCTGCTCCAGATTTTTGCCGATAGAATTTAAGATTGAGATTCTAGATAGTTTTCTTAACCAAATACCTAAAATTGAGAAGGCGTTAACAGCGGATCTGTATGTTGGAATTACTCGGAATAATCAATCAAGCTAAAATTTACAATCAGGCTCTCATCCCTACAGAATTCGTCTTACCAGCAAAATCGCCACCAAAGCTTAAGGATAATTTGGCTATAGTTGCCTCAAAAATACCTGATTCAAGAACACAACGAATCACCGCCCAACATGAAAACTTTAACTATTCAGGCAGAATTAACTGGCAAGATCCTCAAGCACCAGCCTTTGCTTTTCCTGGAACAGTAGTGGAATTCAAGTTTACTGGCACTAGTTTGAAACTCGAACTAGCAGAGGATAACTGGAATAGCGGAAATTATCTTGATGTTTATCTAGACAATAATCGCGATCCAATTACCATTGAATTAAAACCAGACAATGGACAACCAGTGGTTTATGACATTGCCGAGGGATTGGATAACCAAGTTCATCAGGTAGTGTTGGTTAAACGTACTGACTATGTTATGGGTGAGTTTAACTTTCATGGCATAATCATCGACGGAGAGCTATTACCTGCCGATCCAGATTCAAAGCGTAAAATTGAAGTTTACGGGGATTCTATTTCTTCTGGTGCTGCTGTAGAGTACGAAGTACCAGGGGTTCAAGATCCTCAAGGAAGCAACGATTATCTATCTAACGCCTACTATAGCTATGCCTCAATTTTGGCAAGAGAATCTGATGCAGAACTATCTTTAGTAACTCAATCTGGTGCGCCTTTGATGAACGGGTTTGGATATTGGCATGATGGTACAGGTGCAGAATCTTTTTACGACAAGTTAAAACCGCTAAAAGATGCTCCTGTTTGGGATTTTAGTAATTATACTCCTGACTTGGTAATTATTGCTTTGGGTCAAAATGACTCGGCAACTATTCGGATTGGCAGGGATATGTCTGCCGAAGTTTGGAAAGATCATTATAAAAAGCTCATAGCTAATCTGAGAGCTAAATATCCTAATTCCTATTTTGTCGGAATGTTTCCCAATATGTTTCACGATCGCGCCTGGGATACTTATATAATTGAAGCGATCGCCGAATACCGTAGCGAACACAACGACGAGCGCGTTTTTTCTCTTATTCACGAACAAGTAACCCCAGGACATCCCCGCATCAGCGAACAACAGCAGATGGCAGACACTCTTAAAGAGTTTATTGATACTACTTTGACTGATAATGGTTTTAATTGGGATGTTGCTAATTAATCCTAAAAAAGCTAAAAATTAGAATTTTCTCTGGTATTTGAATAATTGTCTTTAAAGATTCTCGATCAACAAATCCAAATGTTGCTTTTTGTGAGTAGCCATTACAGATAAGCGAATACGGCTAGTGGGTACAGTCGGCGGACGAATTGCCGGGGCAAAGATGCCTGCATCTATAAGCTGTTGGGCTTTATCGAGTGCTGCTTGAGGAGTATTGAGATTAATGCAGAGAATGGGCGACTCCGAAGGCAGCAGTTCTAAATTTGATAGCTGTTGTTTGAGGTAATCGATATTTTGCCATAGTTTTTCTCGTCTCGATACTTCTTGCTTAACTATTTCGATTGCTTTAGTCGCTGCTACGGTATCGGCTGGAGATAATGCCGTGGTGTAAATCCAACTGGCGGCGCGGTTACGTAAAAAATCAATTAGTTCGACGCTACCTGCAACATATCCGCCAAGACTTCCTAAAGCTTTGCTGAGAGTCCCAATTTGAATTAGTTCTTTGCCAGTGCAGTTAAAGTGTTCGACGCAGCCAGCACCAGTGCAACCTATTACTCCCGTAGCGTGTGCCTCATCTACCAAGAGCATACATTCAAATTCTTCGGCGATCGCCACTAATTCAGGTAAGGGGCATAAATCTCCATCCATACTAAAAACGCTATCAGTAGTAATTAAACACCGTCGATACAAGCTGCGGTTTGCGACTAACTTTTCTTTTAAGTCGGCAACATTGTTATGTAAATAATCAATTGCGGTTGCACCACTAAGAATTGCTCCTTTTTTCAGGCTAGAGTGATTGTATCGATCGCCTAAAATTAAATCTTTTTGTCCGACTAAAGCCGATACCGTACCCAAATTAGCCAAATAACCTGAACTAAACACCAAAGCGTCGTCCGTTTGCTTAAGAGAGGCGATCGCATTTTCCAGTTCTTGGTGGATTTTTTTATGTCCACTTAATAACCGCGAACCAGTACTACCAGTACCATAAGCTTGAGTAGCAGCAACAGCCGCCTTAATTAATCGTCGATCGACCGCCAGTCCTAAATAATCGTTACTGGCAAAGTTAATTACTAGCTTACCCGATAATTCTACTACTACTCCTGGTTTCCCAGCGATCGCTTTAACTGAACGATACCAATTGGCACGATGAATCGTGTTTAGTGATTTATTGATCCAACTATATGCATTTGCCACAATACGTTTAGCGTGTGTTGCCTTTATTCATATTATTGCTTCTTAGCTATCTTATCTTTTGGCAAGTTATCCCTCGCTCAAAAACTGTATAGATCGAATAGATCAATCTATACTATGGCGCGAATGAACCGTAGCGACAGCAACTGGTCTACCAATAAATAATAATGCTAATAGAGCCAACAGATGCACTGACCAATGAACCATAACCAAACCCCAAATCAAACAGGTAACCGACATTCCTACAGCCAGCAAAGCAAAAATATCGTTATCGGTACGAAGATAAATAACAATACTGGCTATAGCGGTGACAAGTAGTAAAAGTGGAAACATAAGCTTAATCTAGTTTTGAATTACTTGAAGAATGTTTTGGACAATTTTAATTGGTAATCAATTGCAGAGATAAACTTTACTTATTGATCACATAATAATTCTTTATCTCTACTTTAAATTTAGCGCAAGATCCCCGCCCGAACGCAAAATTTATGAATCTGCTACCAATATTGTTAAAATTCTTTATATAACTTCAAAATAATATTTTATTTTGTCAGAGCAAGCTGTTGATTTCTTTGATATTCTAAAAAGTCTAGAAGCCAATCCTTGAGATAGCGAGTTGCCCGACAGTCATCTTCGTTATAACTTAAGATTAATTCTAGTAAGGCTCGATCCTGAGTGTTTAGCCACTGATCGTACCAGCAAACAGACTGATCCCCACTACCTGTAGTTTCCCGCCAGTAAAAACCAATCCAGTTGGCTAAAGCTTTTAAAGAATAACTTTCAACGGGAAAAACAACTGCTTCGGTTACCCAAGAATGGAGATCGACCAAACGAGATAATACTTCTTTTTTTTCTTCTTTGGAAGTGCCATAAAGGTTGGCTAAACGCTTAATAGTATCAACCTCATATTCCGAATAATGAAAGATAGGTGCATCGGGATATAAAGCTACAAAAGACAAAAACTCCTGCCAGATTTTACCTTCATCTTCTAGGGTTTCCGCTAAGAAGGCGTGAAATTTTTCGGTATTGGTCGAGCGATCTACTAGCAGCACTCCTAATAAATAGTCAGTTTGGCGTTCGGGTTCGGCTTCAATATCAAAATATAGCTCGATCGCCCCACTGGGGATCGGTTGAGTATTAACCAGATCGAAGCTAGATTTAACTAAAGCGCGATCGCTTTGAATGGCAGTAATCTGTTGTTTTAGCTGGCGTGCGATATCATAACCTAAAGTTTCCCTAACATCTGCCTCAGAAATATTAATTAAAGACTCGACGCTATCTATACCTAGCTCTTGTAAATATTCATAACGCTTGGGAGTTATTCCAGGGATTAAAGATAAATGCTGCGTTGACTTTGCTACCTCATGACAATAGCCATACCAGCTACAGAGACTACAGCGCTGACGAGAAATAAAGACTTCTGGTTCTTGATGATTTCCTAACATAACTAAACACTCGGCAACTGTCTGGTGCATTTGAGTCAGCCAGTGAGCTAAATTAATTTGATGTACGTTATGTTCTTTGAGGATTAACGGCGATTGCACTGGATCTTGAGCTTGAATAATACTCAAAATCTGAGCATGAAAAGCAGCAATGAGCTTATATTCTGGTTTAGCTTTACGACCAAACTTAATGTTTACGGGAATATATTCCCAATCACCAAAGCAAGATTGCCCTGGCTGTTTAATAAGTAAACTAGGCGTAGCAGCAAAAGTAATTTCGGATAACCAATTTGGCTGAAGATCTTTAATTTGGTGGGAAAAAAGCTGATAGACTGAAGCTTGCTGCCATTGAGAAATGTTAAGGCTCAAAGTGCCTCTAATAATGCAGTCTGCCCCTTGCTGCATTAAGTCAACAGTTTGCGCTGCGTTAAGCTGCCAGTCGCTACGGGATGCAGATGGTTGTTGTGGCAAGAGCGATCGCGATTGGATAACATTACCAATATGGATTTGATTTTCTCGCTTTAATTTGAGTAAAAAATCCTTCTCTGGATCTTTTTGGTGAAAATTGCCGTATATTTCCAGAAAGGTGCGACGGTTGCAACGTTTATAGTTGAGTAACAGATGGTCAGAGATTAACATTTTGGTGCAGTCAAGCAAGAGAAAAGAATAAATAAAAAAATTAATAAAAATGATAATTTCCTGCTTTTTTGCTGTAAAACAGCTTGATTAACCCAAAGATTATGTCGCTGAATATTTAGTAATAAATGTCGATATACTAACAATGGTTCGCCACAGAGCAAGATATTATTTATGACTAATAGTTTATCTAAAACTAACCTGAAAAAACATCGACAACAATTTCCTGGGTTGGTCAACAAGACTTATTTTAATTTTGGTGGTCAGGGTACAATGCCTGAAGCCGCTTTAGCAGCAATTATCGATACTCATAGATATATTCAAGAGGTAGGGCCTTTTTCTAGTCAGATCAATAGCTGGTTAACCGATCGGGTTAATTTATTACGAGATGCGATCGCCACTGAGTTAGGCACGACTCGAGAAACTCTCACTCTTACAGAAAATGTAACCGCAGGCTGTAATATAGCCCTCTGGGGTATAGATTGGCGACACGAAGTTATATCCGAAGGTGTATCCTTTAGGAGTCCTTTAGGGCGACAGGGCGATCGCATACTAATGACAGACTGCGAACACCCTGGGATTATCGCCACGGTAGAAGAAATCAGCCGACGCTTCGGCGTAGAAGTTAGCATCTGTTCGATTATGGATACTTTAAACGATGGCGATCCTGTAGAAGTTATCCGCAGTAACTTGACCGAAAATACTCGACTGGTAGTTTTAAGTCACTTACTCTGGAACACGGGACAGGTATTACCGTTAACCGAAATTGCTCGGGCTTGTCATAATTATCCCGCCCAGAAGAAGATTAGAGTTATGGTAGATGCGGCCCAGTCTGTCGGTTCGCTCTGCTTAAATCTACCTGAATTAGAAATCGACTACTATGCCTTTACAGGACATAAGTGGCTTTGTGGCCCAGCGGGAGTTGGTGGACTGTATATCAGTGAAGAAGCCTTTAAAGATTTGCATCCTACCTTTATTGGTTGGCGTGGGCTAGAAATGGACGCTCGCGGAAAACCGATCGCCTGGAAACAAGACGGATCGAAGTTTGAGGTGGCAACTTCTGCTTATCCCGAATATGAAGGTTTAAGAAGTGCGATCGCCACCCATCAGCTATGGGGAGATAAAAGCGATCGTTATCAAAGAATTTGTCAATTGAGTGAATATCTTTGGACACAGTTGCAAAATATAGAACAGATTAGCTGCTTGAAGAAGACACCACCCGAAGCAGGATTAGTTTCTTTTCAGGTTTCAGGAATTGAACATAAACAATTGGTTAACACTTTAGAAAAGCAAGGTTTTCTGTTAAGAACAATTGCCGATCCTGACTGCATCCGCGCCTGCGTGCATTATCTAACACTGCCTGAAGAGATTGATAGTCTGATTGCGGCGTTACGCGGTTAAAAATTATTACCTTTAAGCTAACCCGCCATTGACACTAATATTGTGGCCTGTAATCGACTAAGAGCTATATTTCTTTGAGTTATGCTATCGCCAACCCAACCTACAACTTGGATCGAGTTTGTACTTCATTGGCTCAGTTTGCATCATATTTCTAATTTCAAATTTTCTCAAACCTGAGTAACTTCAGCTGGAGATATTTTTGACCAACGGTCCGTGCCGTCTCCGTCGCTTTACAAGGGGCTGTCCTACGCAATCGCGTCACACTAACTACGTGTCGTCGGTGATAGAGTCATTTAGGATAAGCCCCGTGGCGGAGTAATCTGTCACTTTAGACTTACATCGGCTCGTGTAGCACGAAACATCCCAAAGCGACAAAGACCAGCACCAAATGCCAAGCGCATTAATAATAAAGTAGGGACTTCCCGTAAAGATTTAATCAAGCCAGAGAAACCAAACAAAATTAATCCTTTGGGTTTGACTATGCCTTGCCAAATAGAATCGATCCAGGATGGAAGAGTTTCTGGTGTCCAGTCGGCGGTAACTACTTCTCCAGCAACTAATCCTGTCTCGGCTAATAATTCAGAAAAGCCTTCAATACTAGAAAAGGCAGGATGTGACCATTGATCTAATAACTGCTTCATTACTGGTTTTTCCCAAAAGTTGAGGGGCATAGTGCGATCGTCGCGTTGATTCCAATCGGCTACTACTAAGATGCCTCCAGGCTTAAGTACTCGCAATAATTCAAGAGCGAAAACTGCTTTGTCGGGCATATGAGGCCCAGCTTCCACCGACCACACCACATCAAAACTAGCATCGGAGAAAGAAAGAGCCATTGCATCATCTACCTGAAACTTGGCGTTAACTCCTTCGGGGGTCAATTCTTGAGCGCGTTTGACCTGTTGAGGGCTAATAGTCACGCCTGTAACTTGAAAATTGTAGTCTTTTGCCAAAATACGACTGCTTCCGCCAATGCCACAACCGACATCTAATAATGTAGTATCAGCAGGTAAATTCTCCAGACCACCCCAGCGCACCATCTCATGCACGAAGTCATATTTTGCAGCGATAAAGTCTTTAGTTTTTGGTGGTGAGCCATAATGTCCTAGATGGATGTGTTCCCCCCAATAAAATTCTAAAATTCCGTCTTCTGTCCACTCGTCGTAAGAATTAGCAACAGACTCAGCAGACTGATAACTTCGGGCAGTAAGTAAATAGACGGCAATCCCCGCAGTTAAAAGGATTGATAAAAAACAAATGATGTAGAATAGGCTCATTAAAAATGAATGTTTAATATATCTTTACATATTTTTAATATAACAATGTTTGGCGATCGCGAGACGGAAGAACAAATTTCAGCAACTCATTTGGAGTTTTACAAAAAAATGGAGGTTAAAAATATTCTCAAAGGATGAAGCATTAATCACCAATTAGAGAGAAGTCCTTTTGCTAATTATCTATAACAATAAATATGAAAGCTAATTACTTTTAAAATAATCCTTAAGCAAAACAATAGAGAAGCAATATGATATCTAACTCAGATAAAATTTTAGTCACTGGTGCTACTGGTGGAGTGGGACAGTTGGTAGTTGCCAAATTATTAGCTAAAAACCTTGATGTTCGGGCGTTAACCAGAACTAGAGCCAAAGCTGAATCGATGTTCGATAACAAAGTCGAGATTGTCGAAGGAGATATCCGCTATGCCAATACTTTGATTGATGCGACGAAGAATATTGATTATATTATTTGCTGCACTGGGACAACCGCTTTTCCTTCTCTAAAATGGGATTTTGCTAACTTGTTTCAACCCGCCAACAGTCCTGAAGCCGTAGACGGTCAAGGAGTAAAAAATTTAGTCGCTGCTGCACCCCAAGATTTAAAACGATTTGTGTTTATCTCTTCCTGTGGCGTGTTACGTAAAGATGAGCTTCCTTACAATATTCTTAATGCTTTTGGCGTATTGGATGCCAAATTAATGGGAGAAAAAGCCATAATTGCTTCAGGCTTACCCTACACCATTATTCGTCCTGGCAGATTAATTGATGGTCCTTACACTTCCTACGACTTGAATACTTTATTACGTGCTAAAATCGACGGCAAAAAAGCCGTAGAGATACAATCAGGCGATCGCCTTAACGGTGAAACCAGTCGCATTGATGTGGCAAATGTCTGCGTAGAATCTCTGTTTAATGATGCTACAGTTAATCAAGATTTTTCAATTATCAATTCAGGAGATAGACCCAGTAATATTAATTGGTCAGAGCTTTTTTCGCAGTTATAAGTAATTTTGTTCTGTTACTATTTAGCCCTGCCAACCGACAACAAAAACGATGCTCCAAGTAAATCTGCTTTCCTCGATCTTGACCTAGTTATTTTCAGCAATTATCATCATTTATTCTCAAACTAAATAGCGTTTGTAAGATCTATAAAATCAATCAAAAATTTAGTAGTAGATTAACTAGACAGTGACTTGGTAATAATCTCGTCGATTAAACCATAAGCTGTTGCTTCTGTTGCATTTAAGAAAAAATCTTTTTGAGTATCGTGTTCAATCAATTCTTATGAGCGATCGCACTTAGCAGCCAATATTCTGTTAATTGTTTCTTTTTGGTATGAGATTTCTTTAGCTGCTATTTCAATATCCGTCGCTTTTCCTTCAATATTCCCAGAAGGTTGCTGTATTATAATTCGAGCATTAAGCAGCAGTGCATATCTTTTGCCTTTAGTTCCCGATGCAAGCAAGATTGCCCCCTAGATCCAGGAGTGCAACACAGACAGTACAAACATCAGACCGAATTTGTTGGATTGTATCATATATGGCGATCGCCAAAGGCACAGCTTCGCTGATCGCTGCTGTTACTGAACCGCTAAAACTTTTGATCTACAAAAAGATGTTTTGTTGTGAGTCTTCAGCATCTAGAAATAGCAATTGGGCAATAATTTCGTTAGCGGTTGCGTCTGTCAGTTCGCCTCGTAAAAAGATAATTCTCTTGTCTAGTAAGTGGGAATATCAGGTTAAAGACTGGTTCTCTTGCGTCTGATAATGAAATAAGAGATATGTTTGGTTAGGTTACGTTATGACTAACCCAACCTACTGAACTGCTAGTTCTAAGTTAGCCAAAATCCCATCTTCATCTTGGTAATCTAACAGTTTGCCATAACCTTTGTGCAATAACTGCCCAGATACGGTTTAGTAGGCTAATTTAGGAAGTCTTGTTGAAATCACTTTGGCGGGTACTCCTACGGCAACTGAATAAGGTGGTATATCTTTAGTAACTACCGCACCAGAACCAATTACACTATCTCGACCAATTGTAACTCCATCTAATACTCTTACCCCACTGCCTAGCCAGCAATTATCTTCAATCGTAATCCCTTTATAGTTAAATCCTTGTTCAGCAATAATTTTGTTGTGATCGCTAAAATTGTGGTTGTGAGCATATATAGATGTGTGAGAAGCGATTAGACAATTTTTGCCAATGTTCAGTTTGCCATAAGCACTAAGACAGGTATATGGAAAAAAAGCCATTAGTAAGGCACAAGCTAAACCACTCGGAGAGTATTATCAAGTTTCACCTAGTTTGTTTATTTAGCAAGTCACTATCAGCTCGAAAAGTTAAGAAAATCAAGGTCATTGTGAATACGATTTGATTAGTTTAGAGCAAAAATCAATTATTATTGAATTATGTATTAACTTGTGTAAAAGCAAACCTTATCTCTTCATTGTCAATCAAATTTACAGGCGTAATGTGTAGCGTCTTAAGAGAATATGAAATTACCTATTGTTGCTGTTATCGGTAGACCCAATGTTGGGAAATCTACCTTTGTCAATCGTTTAGCTGGAGATCAACAGGCGATCGTTCATGACGAACCAGGAATTACTCGCGATCGCACTTACCGCCCGGCATTTTGGCTAGACCGAGACTTTCAAATTGTCGATACAGGCGGACTTGTCTTTGATGATGATACTGAATTTCTGCCCATGATTCGCCAACAGGCAATGGCAGCTTTGGTAGAGGCTTCGGTAGCGATTTTTGTCGTAGATGGTCAATTGGGCTTGACAGACGGCGATCGCGAAATTGCTGAATGGTTGCGTCGTCAATCTGTTCCCGTTTTGCTAGCCGTAAATAAATGCGAGTCGGTCGAACAAGGTTTGGCGCAAGCTGCGGAGTTTTGGGAGTTGGGCTTAGGTGAACCTTATCCTATTTCAGCAATTCACGGTAGTGGTACGGGGGAACTATTAGATGAACTAGTAACTCATTTACCCCTAGTAGATGAGTCAGTCGAGGATAACGAAATCAAAGTGGCAATTATTGGTCGCCCAAATGTTGGCAAATCCAGCTTGCTTAACGCTTTGACGGGGGAACAACGTTCGATTGTTAGTCCTATTTCGGGAACTACCAGAGATGCGATCGATATGATTGTGCAGCGGGGAGAGCAAATTTATCGTCTGATTGATACTGCGGGGATTCGGCGTAAAAAGAATGTTGACTATGGCGCAGAGTTTTTCAGTATTAACCGTGCTTTTAAAGCAATTCGTCGTTCTGATGTAGTGCTGTTTGTCATCGATGTTTTAGATGGCGTTACCGAACAAGATTTAAAGTTGGCAGGGCGGATTATTGACGAAGGTAGAGCGGTTATCTTAATAATTAATAAATGGGATGCAGTAGAAAAAGACACTGGCACAATCAATGAATATAAAAAAGAAATTATGTCTCGTCTCTATTTTATGGAGTGGGCGCAAATAATTTTTGTCAGTGCTATGACTGGTCAACGGGTCAATAAAATACTCGATCTAGTAGATATCGCAGCAGAAGCTCATCGTCGTCGTGTTACTACCTCCGTCATTAACGAAGTATTAGAAGAAGCTGTTGGCTGGCACTCTCCCCCAACTACTCGCCAGGGAAAACAAGGCAGAATTTATTATGGTACACAGGTAAGTTCTCAACCGCCAACTATTGCCTTATTTGTCAACGATCCTAAGCGTTTTAACGATAATTATCGCCGTTATATCGATCGCCAGTTTCGCGATCAGCTAGGGTTTATAGGTACTCCTGTGCGTCTAGTTTGGCGTGGTAAGAAAATGCGGGAACTAGAACGAGGCGCAAATAAAGCTACCAAGGTTAAATAGAGTTGGGGTAATGCGATCGCCAGCTAGAGAGAAACTTTTCAACTGTTCTTAATGGCGATCGGCTTTGCTGGTATGCGGAGCATAAATGATCGACTCAAAATATTCTAGGCATATTAATTTTAACCTGCTGGCAATCAATCAAAATTTGTATACTTTTTATAGGTTTGATAATCGCGACGTAAATGATGGTTAACATAATTCCATTTAACTCCGCCCAGGCGGATATTTTTTTCCGAAAAATACCAGGTTACACTACAAAGAGCAAATAAACCTACGGCAGAAAGAATGGAAACAAAGCTGTTGTTAGTAACCAATAAAGATTTCGATAGCGATGCTAACAAGGCTATAAATAAAAATCCAGACAAAGAAACAATTAAAAAATTAATCAGATCTTTTTCTGCCTTATCTTTTTGAATAAAAAAACTTGTGTTTTTATCAGCATATAAAGCAAGAATTAATAAACCAATAGCAGCAAAGATAAAAAAAGTCATGGTATTGTACAAAAAAATAAAGAGAGTTATCTTGTCATCTAAAATACGTTTTGCTCGCCAACATTGTTAATTAATGACTTCCTCGATTAGAGCGTTCATATATTTTATATTTTACCGCTTAAAAGCAAAATATCTTCTTATTTAATTAATACGTACGAGCAAATAAATATATGCAATATCGCTTAAATTGATTGCTATTGTAGACTATAATTACCATCAAAGGCTTGTATAGCTGCTCTTTCTAAAACAATCTCACAAAAGCATATCGATTAACTTTTTTAGGTCTTGTTGGCATAATTCTCACAAGCTTTACATCTTTATGTTGATTCTATAAAGCTGTTTAATTGAATTAGCAAGAGAAAGCTCCCTAAATCTAGTTAGCTTATTCTCTGCCTCTTGCTTGATAAAATGTAGAAGTACAACAACCGTTTAGCTATATATCTTTTTATTAAATGTGTCTTCTAACAATATTTCTTTTAGTTAATTGAGAATTTGCTAGACTTTTGATTAACTTCGATTTTCGATATTTTGCTCAATTCGATTAACTTTTCCCGACTGTATTTTTATTGCTTATTCCTTAATTACAAATTAAATGTTAGAAACTATACTCGAACCATTACAGTATTCCTTCATGCAGCGATCGCTGATAGTTGCAGTTACTGTTGGGGCGATTTGCGCGGTAGTAGGTAGTTATTTGATGGTGCAGAGGTTAGCATTACTGGGAGATGCAATTAGTCATTCCGTCTTACCAGGGCTGGCGATCGCTTATTTAGTTGGTGCAAATATCTTTTTAGGTGCGTTTATTGCGGGAATTATCAGCACCGTGTTAATTAATTTGATTAGCACTAGATCGAATATCAAAGAAGATACGGCTATGGGCATCGTATTCTCGGCATTTTTTGCCCTGGGGATTACTCTGATTACCGTAGTGCAAAAAGAGAATAAAATCGATCTAAATCACTTTTTGTTTGGTAATATCTTGGCGGTAAACGGCACAGAGGTAAGGGATACACTAATTATTGCGGGAATTGTGCTGAGCGTAGTTTTGTTGCTGTATAAAGAACTGCTGTTTTATACTTTCGATAAGCTGGGTGCGCAGGCGGTAGGTTTACCTGTGAGTTTATTAGATTTAGGCTTGATGGTCTTGATTGGTTTGACTATTGTTGCCAGCCTCAAAGCTGTGGGAGTGGTTTTAGTATTGTCGTTATTAATTACCCCTGCTGCTAGCGCATATCTTTTAGTAAATCGTCTGCATTTAATTATGCTGCTGGGAATCTTAATTGGCGTGGCATCAAGCATTACGGGAATGTATTTTAGCTATTATTATAATTTGCCTTCGGGACCGGCGATCGTCTTAGTCGCTTCTGGTATTTTTGTTTTGGCGTTGTTGTTTAGTCCCAGTCAGGGTTTATTAACTAACCCTAGTAAGGGTAGTAAGGGTTGGGGTCAATCAGGTTTGATTGGAGAATTGAAAGGTCTATTTAATCAACGAAAGCTATAGTTTTTGCCTGAAAAATTTAAATGGTTTAAAATGAGCTTATTTTGCTTGATGATTGCTATGATTGAGAGTTAATAATAGTTAGTGAACGATACCCCGCCTGAGGCAGTCAAAAATTACCGCAGATAAGAATTTAGTATTGATTAATTAAATATTTAGCCAAACTAGGTTTCTTTTGTACCTAGCATAAGCGTGATTTAAACTAACTTAAGCATTGATAATATGAGAACTTGAATTTAAATGGCAAAGAAGATCTGGTCATTGGCTATTTTATTGTTGGTGAGCTTTGTAATTACAAGCAACTGGCACAGAATACCATCGATCGCTTCTAACAGTTCAGCTCAAAATATAGAGCGTTCAATAGTTATTGGCTATAGTAATTGGGCTGGATGGTGGCCCTGGGCGATCGCCGAATCGGAAGGATTATTTGCCAAACACGGAGTTGAGGTAGAGCTGAGATGGTACGACGACTACACTAAGTCGCTGGAAGACTTAGCTGCGGACTATATAGATGGCAACTGTCAAACCCTCAATGATACGCTCAGTTTTGCGGTAGATGCTGTTAAAGGTGAAGTGGCAGTTTTGGTCAATGACAATTCAGCTGGCAACGACAAAATCATTGCTGAGGCAGGAATTAACGCAATTAAAGATTTAAAAGGCAAGCAGGTAGCGATCGAGGCTGGGGTTGTAAACGACTTTTTATTAACTTTAGCCCTGGAACAAGCAGGAATGTCGCGCGACGATGTAGCAATTATCGATCTGGAGACGGGGGCAGCACCTACTGCATTTGCCGCAGGGCAAGCAGATGCAGTAGGTGCATTTCCCCCTTTTTGGCTGACTGCTTTAAAACGAGACGGGGCAAAAGAAATTATTTCTTCTAAGGCTTTTCCTGGGGCAATTCCCGATCTTTTAGTGGTAACTGAAGAGTTAATCAAAAAGCATCCCCAGCAAGTTCAAGCTTTGATCGATACCTGGTTTGATATTTTAGGCTTTATGTCTAGCCAACCGCGAAAAGCCGACCAGATTATGGCAAATCGAGCTGGGGTTAGCTACGAAGAATTTCAGCTATTTAAGTCAGGAACAAAAATATTTACTATTCAAGAAAATTTAGAAGCATTTAGTCACGGGAATGATATGAAATCTATGTCCTATGCTACCGACAAAATTATCGATTATCTGCAAAATAAGCTTAAAATCGTTGATAAAAAGCCAAATTTTACCAAGATATTTAATGATCGTTTTATAAAAGCCTATGCACTTCAATAATCCAACAGATAAATCTTCTGTTGAACAGAACCAGAAGCATATATGTCCTAAATGTAGTTTTGAAAATCATTCTGCTGCTGTTTATTGCGAAATATGCTTTTATCCCCTAAACGCCTTTAGACCGCCACTCAAAAAATCATCGCCAGCTACTAAAACATCCCAGCCTGAAAAAGTACCAGCCCAACCTTCAAATAGTCTAAAACAAGAACTTAAAAAACCAAGCGTGATTAGCGGTTTGTTTGTCTTAGGTTTGGCGATCGCGCTTTGGAGCAACTATTTTGTCAATCTCCAACCTAGATATTTAGCTTCCAATACCGAAGACCCAATTGCCTTATATGATTCGATGACCCAGGTAAAAGATGTACCTCAAGGGTTGTTTAGCTATGGAGGCGCGCTATATTTTGCTTCTCTAGTGGCTCACGGCATTAATGATGCGATGACTCAAAGCCATCCAGGTTTCGATTTAAGATACACCAAACCAAAAAATCAAGACCAAAGCTATGCTAACGGAATTAGAATGCTGTTGGATGGAGAACTCAGCTTTGCTTTTAATGGTCGGGCTTTAATTGACGCTGAATATTCTCAGGCAAGATTACAGGGTATCAGCCTCCAACAAGTACCATTTGCGATCGATGGCGTGGTTTTTTTTGGCAACAATAATCTTTCGGTTCGTAATTTGAGTTTGGATCGGGTAAAGGATATTTTTACAGGCGAAATTACTAACTGGCAGCAGTTGGGGGGAGCAGACTTACCGATAACTCCAGTACTCTTAACTCCAGAAAATATTGAAATTTTAGGTTTAAAAAATATTGCCAGCGTTCCTCAAGCAACTCAATACGTATCTAATTATACCTTGGCTATACGTAGAGTGATCGCTACTCCTGGCTCGATTTCTTTCGCTTCGGCTTCTTTAGTACAAGGTCAACAAGCGATTAAAGTTTTTGGTTTAGCACCAGAAAATTCAACTGAATACGTCGCCCCGTTTATCTCTGGACAATCTAATCTCGAACTATTTAAAAACGGTAGCTATCCCTTGACACGCCGTTTATTTATCGTAATTCGTCAAGATGGAACTCCCGATCAATTGGCAGGAAAAGCTTATATTCAAATGGTATTGTCCGATCGAGGTCAAAAAATAGTCAAACAATCAGGTTTTGTTCCTCTGTATGGAGAAGAATAGCCGATCTGATTTATCTAGTTGATATTGGTAACCCGTTGCTTAAATCAACAACGACTAAGATGCTTTTCCTGTTTGAAATAGACGACCAATAATTTCTTCAATAGGCGGATCGCTAACGCTTAAGTCTTGGATTTCTAACTGTGCCAGGATATGAGAAATAGTAGGGGTTAATTTTTCTCTGGGAATTAAAAATCGAACTTGTTGACCTTCAATCGATTCAATCTCCCCAAAATTTGCTAGTTCTGCCTCAGATAACGGCTGGGCTAACTCGATCTTTACCTGCCGATAGGGAGCAAAACGATCTAGTAAACCGTTTAGCAAGCCATCGTAAATCAATTGTCCTTGATGAATTAATAAAACGCGATCGCATAAAGCAGTAATATCTGCCATATAGTGACTGGTAAGTAGAATCGTAGCGCCATAGCGTTGATTATATTCTTGCAGAAATTGTCTTACTGCTACTTGAGCATTAACGTCTAGACCTAAGGTTGGCTCATCGAGAAACAGTACTTGAGGATGATGCAGCAACGCAGCTAATAACTCAGCCTTCATTCTCTCTCCCAAAGATAGCTTTCTGACTGGTTGATGTAGCTTATCTGCGACATCAAGCATCTGGGCCAGTTCGGCTAAACGCTGTTTAAAAACTGGATCGGGAATATTATAAACAGCAGCATTGATGCGCAAGGAATCTAAAGCTGGTAAATCCCAAAGTAATTGTTGTTTTTGCCCCATTACTAAACTAGTTTTCCGCAAAAACTGCGGTTGACGGCGAAAAGGAATATAATTTGCTACTCTTACTTCCCCCCCCGAGGGATGAATCAAACCTGTCAGCATTTTGAGGGTAGTAGTTTTTCCTGCACCATTAGCTCCTAAAAAACCAACTATTTCTCCTGGCTGAATCTGAAAAGATACGTTTTGGACAGCCTTAATTTCGCGGTATGTCCGACGAAAAAAGTGGGTCAAAGTACTTTTTAATCCTGGCTTTTTAATAGCAACCGGATAGATTTTGCTTAAGTTCTCGACGGCAATTATAGACACAATAAAAGGATAAAGGATGAGGAAATGATTAAATAGTAGCTAATGTAAACTAAGAGCTAAAAACCAATAAATTCGACCGTAGCTAATCAATAGCGATCGCTTTTAATTACAAGTAGTTAGGCGATAAAGTTCTCCGCCAATGCGGTAAAAGTCAAAGTGAGCATTGGAGTGAAAAAGTTCTGTAGGTAAAAGCTCACTTGGGTTAGTAGATGATAAGTCCCAACCAATGTCTTGTAAAGGAAGGGTTGCTAGCTGGTTATAGCTTTGAGGGTTTAGTTTGAGCTTGTCGGCAATCGCTTTTTTTGATTGATGACAATATTTGGTTAAAGATGACTGCACAGAAACTAATTGACCATTACGCTTAATCGTTAAAATAGCTTCTTCTGGTTCACGAGAAGATTTTGAACTGTTGTGATTGTCAAAAGGTAGGATCACTACGTAGTCAACATTGCCGTTTTCTGCCTGAAAACCCCGATTATCTTCTAAAGGATAGGCAGGAATAAAAATTGAATTATGATTGTTTTGCTTTGCTTCTCCTGAATAAAAATAATCCCGCTCTTTTTGGCAAATATTGATGTAAAAACTAGTAGTTTCAAAAGCATAAACTTCTTGATATGCCGCGCCTATTTGCTGACAAGTATGCCAGTCTGAGGTAGTTATAAAGGTATAGTCTGCATCGGAAGAGGCCCAAACATCAGCGATCGCCAAAAAATGGATAGTTATACTAACAGTACTAGCAACACTAGCAGTAATATACTTAATCTTGTTCTTGTTGACTGATTTTTCGATCATGTGCTAATGAACAGTTACTACTGAAGTTGATGCCAGCTATTCAATTTGACAATTTTATTTGACATCTTAAGTTTCTCGCCTCAAATTAGCAATATGCCTCTGGTTGTAGTTGTCTGACTGACGATTATTTTTAATCTTGGCGATCGCGATTAGAGCCAATAATTAATTATTTTATCGGACAGTCATTTAAAGCTTAATCACAATCCAGACATTTTTGTTCAAATCTGGCTTAGTAAGTTAGTCTCAAGCAGGAGCGAGATAATTAGGAGAATATGCGGTAAACCGTATTTTACTTGGATTTTTGGCTATTCTACAATAAAGAATATAAATCAAAATAATTAATATAACTGATTTTTCGAGATTTAGTCATCTCGTTTATAAATGTAGAGAGGTTGAGTGAACGTTATGGGTTTTTTTGATTCTCAGGTAGTCCAAGAAGAAGCCAAAAAATTATTTGATGATTATCAGTCGCTGATGAAGTTAGGCGGTGAATACGGCAAGTTTGACCGTGAAGGCAAGAAAATGTTTATCGAACAGATGGAACAGTTAATGGATCGTTATCGTATATTTATGAAGCGTTTTGAGCTTTCCGAAGACTTTATGGCGCAGATGACTGTTCAACAGTTAAAAACTCAGCTCAATCAATTTGGCATGACTCCTCAACAGATGTTTGACCAAATGGAATTGACCCTCAAACGGATGAAGTCGGAGATTCAACCATAATCTCGGTTTTTTAGTTGAATTAAATTTGGTGGTTTTGGGCTTTTAAGTCAAGACTTGCTAAAAGCTCTCATATTGGTCAACTAAGGGGGAGAAAACTGAGAAGCCGCAGGAAAATATTTGACTGGCTCATTTTCTAAAGCTTTGAGCATAAAAGAACGCCAAACAGGAGCAGCAAAGTCTCCTCCCGTAATCCCTTTGCCCATACTTTGATAGTTATCGTTACCTACCCAAACCGCCGTTGCTAGCTGAGGTACATAGCCCACAAACCAAACATCTCGCTCAGAAGATGTAGTTCCTGTCTTCCCTGCTGCGGGACGACCGATATTTGCTTTGACTCCAGTTCCTCCAGATTCTAAAACGCCTTTTAACATTGTGTTTAAGCTAGCAGTAGCCCAAGGATCTAAGACTTGTTGAGGGTTAGGAGTATTATCTAGTAAAATATTTCCTTTACTATCAGTAACTTGCAAAATAGCTGTGGTTTTGGATTGCCAACCATTGTTCGCAAAAGTGGCAAAAGCTCCCGCCATTTCTAAAGGAGTAACACCAATTGAACCCAAGGGCAAAGAAATTACTGGCTGCATCGGACTCATTATTCCTAAAGTACGGCAAATTTCGATGACTTTTTCCAATCCGATAGCTTTACCCAGTTTAATCACAGGAATATTACGAGATTGAATTAAGGATTTGGCAAGAGACATTCTACCGCCAAAATCTTGTGGACCGCCATAGTTTTGAGGTCGATAAATTCCTCCAGGGATAGAAAAAGTTATGGGAGAATCATCAACTATAGTACCTGGACTATATTTTCCACTTGCCAAAGCAGCATAGTAGACAAATGGTTTGAAAGAAGAGCCAGGCTGTCTGCGAGACTGAACAGCGCGGTTGAACTGGCTAGATTTATAGTCAACTCCTCCTACCAGTGCTTTGACAAAATGAGTTCGAGGATCTACTGCTGCCAAGGCGACTTGATCTGCTCGTAAACCCCAACCTAGCAGCATCTTGTGATTCTCTTGAACTGATTCTTCAGCCATCTTCTGAAAGTCCATGTCAATTGTCGTTTGGACTCTGATGCCACCCCGCAATATTCTTTCCTTACCAAAACGCTCCTCTAATTCTTGGGTAACGGCTTCGGTAATAAAAGGCGATTTGCTGCTACGCCAGGCAGTAGGTTTTCCGACCAATAAAGGAGCTTTAAGCGCAGCTTGCTCTTCTTCTGGCGTAATCCAGTTGAGAGTCCGCATTCTGGCTAATACCGATGCCTGTCTTGCTTTAGTACTGCTATAGTTCAAAAATGGGCTATATTGCTCTGGTGCTTGAATTAAGCCAGCTAATACCGCAGCTTCGGCAAGATTCAGCTCATTAGCACTTTTGTTGAAGTAGCTTTCAGCAGCAGTTTGAATACCATAGTTGTTGTGACCCCAATAGATATTATTCAGATACATTTCTAAGATTTCATCCTTAGAAAAAACCTGCTCTACTCGAATTGCTAAGATTGCTTCTGCCAGTTTACGGCTAAAGGTACGTTCACTAGTTAGAAAAAGATTTTTAACCAGCTGCATGGTTAAGGTAGAAGCACCCTCAGAAACGCCACGTTCTTGGTAATTGGTTACGGCTGCACGAGCAACACTATAAGGATTTAATCCTTGATGACGATAAAAATTACTGTCTTCGATCGCTATTACGGCTAGCTTTAATTCTGGTGACATTTGCCCTAAAGAAGCAATTTCTCGGTTGGCTTCACCATGCAGACTAGTCATAAGTCTACCTTTGATGTCATAGATATAGTTGGTTTCTGCGGGAATATAATTACGCAAAACCCTAACATCAGGAAGGTTACGAAAACTAAACGCCAAGCCAACTAAACCGCCCGCTGCAACGGCACTAGTGATCATCGTAATACCCAGTACAGTACCTCCGGCAGCTTTTGTCACTCCAGACAAGAATGACATGAAGCTCGCCTGAGTTTTTTGAGATTCTGGTTTCTGCAACATGATTTCAGAAGACACGATGTTTTTATTTCCTCCAGAGAGCATTACTAATAAACTGAGCCAATTGTAGGCTACTGTAATTAGACAAAAAGTCAAGCAGAAATTAAATCATAACTTTATCCTAGTAATTTGCGCTTTATCTAGATTATCTTCGTTTATTTGCCCTAAAAAAAAACCTCGGCTGACTAACCGAGGAATTTAAAATTCAGGAGAAATCTCAATGTTGACTAGCGATCGCAGCTAGTTAAGTCCAGTTTTTCACCTAGATCCATCATTGATTTATTGAAGGACTACTGCACAAAACCTAACCCGTTATAACCAGCTGCTTCTACTAAGACATCATTCACTAGTTCGATCTATCACGACATAATCGTGAACCTAGCAGCCTATAAAATGTATTAGGTGCTAAAACCATTGACTGCTGTTTTTAACAGCAAACTATAGTAATCAAAATAGTAAGTTGTGTTGTTTAAAGACTTAAACAGCCAACATCTTTAATTTATGTAAATTAATGTAACAAAAAAATCATATATTAACAAGGTAGTTCGGATCTACACCGAGCAAGACACGTTGGCAGGTAAACTACTACTACTCCATAAACTATTTCACGCTTGGGCCAATGATTATTGCAATTACCGCTTTAAAAGGAGGGGTGGGCAAAACCACAACCGCAGTCCACTTGGCTGCATATTTCCAGTCTTTAGCACCAACACTATTAATTGATGCAGATAAAAATCGTTCTGCACTAGTTTGGTCAAAAGAGGATAAATTACCCTTTTATGTAGCATCTCAAGCGGGTGCGCCAGGCTTGATTAAGAAATTTACCCATATTATCATTGATACTCAGGCTAGACCAGAACCAGAAGAATTGGAAGATTTGGCTGCTGGTAGCGATATGTTAATTTTGCCGACAACTCCAAATCATTTAGATTTGGACACGACAGTTAAAGCCGTTGAGTTGCTGAGAACTTTGGATGCCAACTACAAAGTTTTGCTGACTAAAGTTGACTCCCGCACTAAAAATGCTAAAGATGCTAAAAAGTTTTTGTCAGACGCACAGCTACCAATATTTGAAGCCGAAATTCCGTTATTAGTCGCTTTTCAACGATCGCCCAGTCATGGTGTTATCGTTAAAGACTATCCCGATCCGCGATCGCATATTGGTTGGAATCAGTATCAGGCTGTAGGTCATGAAATAGTCAAGATAACCTCTTAGTCTTGTCTGCTACTACCATTGTGTGTTGATAATTGGCTTAGAGCCTTTAGCTAGTCAGCCTTGCGAGCAATAACGGCGTAAAAAGGATCGCTTCCGGCTAAACCCAACATCTGTAAAAAGCCAGGTAAAGGAGATTGATGCACTATTACCTCTGGTTTAGTAAAACCATCAACAGACTGGAAGTACTGTTTTACCAGATTTACTCGATCTGTATCTGTTCCATCTCGCCAAGCGGCGATCGCTTTTTGATAGAACATACGGTTAGAAAAGCTAATAATTACTACACCATCAGGTTTGAGTACGCGATAAATTTCTGATAAGACAGCTTCTGGATATTGCAAATATTGGATTGAGACGGCAATTAAAACCGCATCAAAATCAGCATCTTCTAAAGGTAGTTTGGGGTTTTGATTGAGGTTTTGCCAAAAATAATCGTCTAATCTCGGGTTTTTGGCTAATTCTGCTGCATTCATCCCATGCCCTTCAACATGAGCAAACTCTACGTCATCAGGTAAGTGAGATACCCAACTACTCATTAAGTCCAATATACGAGTATTCGGCTGTAGCTGTTCTCGATAAAGATTGGTCAGGCGATCGATGAACCCTTCATCTACATGAGTTACTAATCGCGGAGAATCATAAAAGTTAAGATCGTTAGTATCATCTAATTTAGATCTTTGCTCTGGGCGCAGCATAGGTAATATATTTAATGGTTGTATTTAATCGATTTAAATTCTATCGCTTTTTTAGGGTTTAGAAAATTGCTTTTTACGAGGATTTTGAAGCAATAATTGAGCCTAATTGAGTGTAACCAGCATTTAAAAGCTAAAAGCGAATAGCGAATAGCTAATAGCTAATAGCCCTTCGGGTATCTCCTACGGAGACGCTTCGCGAACAGCATTTGCGACGGACGCGAAGCTAATCCTTTAGGGCATCGTCCAAAGGTGTCCCTGAACGGATACCTCTACGCATATACCATGCACGGGAATC
This sequence comes from Coleofasciculaceae cyanobacterium, assembly GCA_036703275.1. NCBI lineage: Bacteria > Bacillati > Cyanobacteriota > Cyanophyceae > Coleofasciculales > Coleofasciculaceae > Coleofasciculaceae cyanobacterium. The sequence goes on from DATNPK010000082.1 coordinate 27,650, forward strand.
CTTTAGGGAGTCCTTTAGGACTGCTTCAAAAAAACGTAGTCTATTCAACTGAAAACAGCTGTAATTGAGCGAATAATTTAAAGAAAGTGCAGGATATTTATAGATCAATTGCTAGCTTTTCTCTTCTTACCTAACTGCTGGGTTAGATGAGTTGTTATTATGCGATTGGTAATTATTGAAAACTTTATATTTTATCAACAAGTTATATATTAAATTAGCAACAGAAAAGTTTTTTAAGTTTTACAAAATAACTCTTGATTGTGGCAAATAGCAAGGTGTCATACTACTATATGTTACTAATATTTGAAAATAATATCATCGATTAACTTACAGAGCGACTTGGTAATATTGCAATTCTAAAACGGTAGTTGAGTTAGGAATTATTAAAAGATGGCAAATCCCGAACATTTAGCATTAATTGAGCAAGGTGTTAACGCCTGGAATGAATGGTATAAGCAACACCCAAAACTCATTCCCGACTTCTCTCAAGCCAATCTTAGTAATCTTAATTTAAGTGAAATCAATTTAAACCAAGCTAACCTTAAACAAGCTAATCTAGCTAATACAGATCTCAGTAAAGCTTCGTTAGTCAATGCCAATTTAGAAAGAGCGAATCTATTAAGAGCAAATCTGGCAGGTGCTAACTTTAAAGACGCAAACTTAGACTACGTAATTTTTTTTCAAGCCATTATTAATCGCCAAACGGCGCTCGCCAGTAAAAACCTTAAAGTTTACAAAATTGTCAACAATCAAGTTGAAAACAAAAGTTTTTCGGGCATAGATCTGAGCAATTCTAATCTATTTCGTGCCGATCTTAGCGATGCTGATTTAAGCAAGGCTAAGTTAGTTAATGTCAACTTTAATAGTGCTAATTTAAGCAAGGCTTATCTTTATAAAGCAGATTTAAGTAATGCTAATCTCCAAAATGCTGACTTGAGCAACGCCTATTTTAGTCAAGCAAATCTTACTTTTGCCTATCTTGGTGGCGCGCTATGTTATGGAACATATTTTAAAGGTGCAGACTTAAAATTTGCCAATTTGAAAACGGCTGAGTTTAGTGACAAAACTATAATTGATCTCAAATGGTATTCTGTTTGGGAAATAGTTAACCGTGGTGCAGTTAAAAAGAATCTTAGTGGTGCAGATCTAAGTAATGCTAATCTCCAGGGAGTTAACTTTGAAGAAGCAAATTTAACTAATGCTAAGCTAAATCATGCTATTTTAAGCTATAGTAATTTGAATCGTGCCAACTTGACTAATACAGAGCTTGTCGGGGCAAATATCTGCGGGGTAGATTTGAACCAGGCTAATCTTAAAGGGGCTAAACTAAAATCAGTAATTAGCGATCGCCGTACTCAATTAGCAGATGCAGCAAGTGCCAAAACTAGTCTCATCGTAAAAGAAAAACCAATAGCGATTGAAGCAGTAGCTGCAACACCTGCCACCACAACAATATCAAGTAACCAGAGTAATTTAACTAAATCAAGCAAGAATAAGAATAATAATCTGATTATTGGAATATTATTGTTAGGAATTATTGCTTCAATTGCTGCTATTGGATATATATTCTTTAATCAAAATTTAAACTACCCGTGGCCAGAAAAGTTGCAGCTTCGGCAAGAAAAGCTTAAATAATTGATTAGTTATAGCAAAAAAGTGCAGTAAGCCTGTAGTAGTAATAGTAGTAGTAGCTCAATAAAAAAAATATTGGGTTTAGCTACGCCTGCTTTGCAAAGTCTTGGTGCGTAACTAAATCCTGTTAATGATCGCGATAGCTATTTCAAAATTATGCCGAGACGATTAAATTTAAATTAGTCGTTTTCCCAATTATCATCAGAAATTAAATCTCCAATAGGATCTCTTAAAAGATAGTCAAATCTTTCTAATTCGCATTCAACTGTAACCCATTCACGAGCAGGAATATATTTACAAAGAGTATATATGGACTGTTGACGACTAACAACACCTGTTTCAATCAGCTGTCGAGCTTCTTCTTTGAGGGTATCAATAGAATAGCTAGGAGAAACGGAGTAGTATACAGTAGCAGTACTCATGTTTAATCACCGAATAAATAATATTTAATTTAAATCTCTATTTATAAATATAAACCATCTGGCAGATTATTAATAACAAAATATCCTACTTTGCTGTATCCAAAGTTACCAAAGTTATCATAATTCTAGATAAAACTATATCTAAAAATTTAATTATCTAGTTGCTAAATTGCTCAATGCTGCTTAAAAAGCAGAGTTTTAAAATCCAAAATTACTTTGAGACTTAGATGCTAGGGTATTTAAATCATGACAAAACAAAGCGGATAAAGCGATCGCCTGAGCCTGCTCCATTTGACCATAGCTAAACACCCAGGGTAAGTGTGAATCCATAATGCTTTTAAACCATTCCAGTACATAAGGACTGCCATAAATCACTATTCCTACAGCTAGTCGATTTGTCAGGAATTGCTGATATATTTGCTTTGCTTTAGTCGTTAAGCCAGCCTTACCCCGAAAAGGATTACCCCGAATAAATACCTGTAACAAAGTAGGGCGCGAATCTAGCAGGATGTAGTCAAAGGTATTAATATCTACTATTTGTCTTTGGTAATTAAATTGTTGTGGAATAGCAACAGCAGGGGAATTAAGATCTAAATAGGTTGCATTGAGTACATCGTCTACCACGATCAAATTACGTCCGTCTCGATCTTGGTCAGTAATCAATACTGCTTCACTAGTTTGTAACGAATCTTGTAGAATTGCATCAACTGTTAGTCTGGCTTCTGGGTTAGATAATTCTAAAGCCGATTCGGCGGTTAAGACTCGGGTTTTGGCTTGCCAAATACGCGCTAAAGACTGCTGAATACGCTGCTCGGCGATTCGTCCTGATGTTACCGCAGCGTAAATTGACGCGATCGCTACTTCAGGGTTGTCGGGCATCAATAAAATATCGCTTCCCGCTTCAACTGCCATCACTGCTACTTCTTCGGGAGAAGCATATTTAGTTATTCCCCCCATGATTAGAGCGTCGGTAACAACTAATCCCTCAAACCCCAGTTGCTTTCTCAGCCGCTCCGTAACAATATTAGCAGAGAGAGTAGCGGGCTTGTGCCGATCCCAAGCAGGAATTAATAAATGAGCCGTCATAACGCTATCTACGTCCGCAGCGATCGCCTGTTGAAAGGGAGGTAATTCGATCGCTGCTAGTCTAGATTCTGTATGGGGGATAGAAGGTAAATCCAAATGAGAGTCCGTCGCGGTGTCTCCGTGACCAGGAAAATGCTTGGCTGTGGTTAAAATAGGATAAGATTTAGCACCATTAATAAACGCCGTAGTAAGAGCAGCAACAACTTCAGGGCGATCGCCAAAAGCTCGGATATTGATTACAGGATTATCAGGATTATTATTGACATCAACTACAGGAGCAAGCAGCCAGTTAATTCCTACTGCTAAAGCTTCTTGAGCCGTTATTTTACCAATTTGAGTAGCATACTGTTGCGCCCGACTCCGATTCTGCTGATAAATAGCACTCAAGGCCATTGGCGGAGGAAACCAAGTCCCTCCAGGAAACCGCTGTCCAATACCTTCTTCAACATCGGCGGCGATTAATAGAGGAATCTTTGCCCAATTCTGTAGCTGTTGCGATCGCGCCTGCAATTCAATGCTGCTTCCTCCCAAAAGAATCACTCCACCAAGGTTAAATTCTGTGAGCCACTTTTTGAGTTGAGCATTATTGGCTTCCCAAGCAGGATAACGAATTTGATGATCGAACAGATAACCAGAAGCTCGAACAACAATCATTTGAGCGATCTGCTCTTGGAGAGATAAACTTTGCCAATCTCTAATTCCCAATTTTCAATTCCCAAGCTATAGATCTGCGTCCTATTCTACTGTCTCTGGTTTATCTTGCCGCTCCTGACTAATTTTACTCAGCAGGTTCAACATATTGTCTCCTCTTTCTAATGAATCCTCCAAAAATTTTACTGTGGGAATTCTTCTGAGCTGCATACGACTACCCAATTCCTTACGCACAAAATTTGCCGAAGACTCTAATCCCTCCATAGTCTCTGCTCTAGCTTCTTCCGTACCATAAATGCTGACAAAGATTTTAGCGTGCTGTAAATCCCCTGAAACATCAACATCAGTAACGCTAACCATTCCAGCACCGACGCGATCGTCTTTGATTTCGCTGAGTAACATCTGGCTGACTTCTCGCTTAATTAAGGCAGCTACGCGAGCCACACGACGACTATTAGCCACAATTTTTACCTCATCATAATAACTTTGGAGATGCAATTAAACTGTCTGACAATTACACCACCCTAAATTGTAGCTAAACCTTACCTAGTTAGAAACTAGTAGTTTTTTAAGTTTTTAATCTCCTCATAAGGCTTTTATTTGGCTAGTTGTGCCAGGATGCTTGACTGCGGGAAAGTCATTTTTGGGCTTTCTGACAATAAATAATCTAAGAATGTTTCCGCAATTACCGACAATTTTTTCCCCGCTAAATGAGACACAAACCAACGACGTCTAATTGGAAAGTGTTGAAAATCTAAAATTGTTAATTCTCCTGATATTCCCTCAGAAATTAGACAATGTTCCGACAACACTGATATTCCTAATCCACCAGAAATAGCCTGTTTAATTGCTTCGTTGCTGCCCAACTCTAGCTTTACTTTGACCGCAATATTATTCTGAGCAAATAATTGGGCAATAGCTTCTCTCGTCCCCGATCCCTGTTCCCTCATAATAAAAGGCTGATCGTTCAACTCTTTTAAATTAATATTTTTCTTCGAGGCTAGAGGATGATCTTTTTTAGCTACTACTACCAGGGGATTATTTAAAAAGGGTCTGCTGGTTAAATCTATATCTTGATGCGGATTACTAACCACATACAGATCGTCTTTATTCATTTGCATTCGCTCTTGAATTTCTTGATGGTTAATCACTTTAAGCGCAACATCAATCCCTGGATAATTCTGGCAAAAAGAACCAAGTAGTCTGGGAACAAAATATTTGGCAGTGGTAATGACAGCTAAGTTTAACTGTCCCTGCTTGGTTCCTTTGAGATCGGCTATCTTGATTTCAAAATTATTTAGGTTTTCAAAAATCTCCTGGCAAGTGCTCAGCAATTCTTGCCCTGCATCGGTTAAATATAGACTTTTACCAATTTGTTCAAATAGAGGGAGTCCAACCGATTTGGTTAACTGTTTAACTTGACTGGAAACAGTTGGTTGAGTAATTAGTAACTCTTCGGCGGCGCGAGTAAAGCTGCTATTGCGCGCTACTGTCTCAAATACCTTTAATTGATGTAGAGTTGCTGGAATCAAAAGTTGACACTCCTGAATTTACTTAGTAATTATCTTGTTATTTATCATATACAAAAATCAATGTATTTTGATTAAATCATAATTTAAAGTTTATAGATGCTAGAAAATTCCACTGGCTAAATCAGCGGATTTACCATAGCCGTATCGATTATTGGCTGAGATTTAGTAGCGCATACTCCCAAACTAAACGAGGCTGGACATAACTAAGTAGGCATTGTCGAGTTTTTTCCCAGATTGCCATCAACTGAATCTGTTGATTTTGTCGCCAATAATAATATTGCAGATAATCTACCAACCATAGTTGAGTTTGCCCATCTAACTGAGTAGAAACAGTTTGAGCTAAATTGAGAGCTTCTAAAGCCGTCTTAGGCGATCGCTTTAACTGTTGCAGTAGATCATTAGGAATTGCCTGTAGTTGGTGCCAAGCTGCGATCGCTTTTCCTGGACTGCCTTGAGCGATCGCAATTAGTTCAGGATGTTCTAGAATTGCTTGGTAACCTTTAAGTTCTAATACTGTTGTTAAATGGGTTTGAGATAGGCAACAAAACTGGATGCGTTGACAGCGAGACACTAAAGTAGTCAACAGAGAATCTGTATCTGGAGCAATCAAAACCAGGGTAGAGTTTTCAGGCTCTTCGAGAGTTTTTAATAGAGCATTGGCTGGTGCTTCTGCCATAGTTTGAGCATCTTCTACTACCACAACTTGTCTGCTAGCCTCTAATGCAGGACGATTCAGAAACTGAGTAATATAACGAATTTGTTCAATGCGAATTTTGGGTGGGGTTTTGTATTGCAAACCTTGTTCGGCAGCTTGCTCAGCGGTGTATAGTTCGCCTTTACTAAGATAAGTGGGTTTAACCCAAAGCAAGTCTGGATGATTGCTCTGTATTCTTTTGAGCGCAAGTTTTTGCTTTTGCACCGACAAATTAGTAGTTAACAAAAGCTGTGCAAAATTACTGGCGGCAATTGTACGCCCAATACCTGGTGAGCCACAAAATAAATAAGCTGGTGCAATCCTGTTTAGCTTAACAGCCCGTAAGAGCAATTCAACTGCCTTTTCCTGACCTAGTAAACCTTGGAAAGCATTCATCTTCAAATTTTGCTGATTTAAATAATCTAAATGCAATAAGGTTGCAGCGTGCCTAGCAACTCTTTGGAAAAATGGCTTTAATTATCATTCTCCATCATCATCAATCATCGCCGGATCGATTAAGGTGATGTCGAAAGGATCGTCTGGGGGAATAGTAGGAAAGATATCGTATTCTCGATATTCATAAACTGCTTCTACCTGAGGTCCAAAAACAACTTTATCGCCGTTTTTGAGGTCGTGAAATCTCACCTTCTTGCTATTAATCAATAACCCATTGACGCTGGTTTTTCCTTCCGAATTGCCGTCAATAATCCGATAATAGTTGCTATCTTCTTCCTCTCTCTTAATTAAGGTGGCATGATGACGAGATACAAACTGAGATTGCAGTACGATATCGCACTGTCCACCTCTCCCCAAAGAATAAGTTGCATTTTGAAGACGAATCTCTCGATGGCCTTTGCCATCAGTAACAATTAAAACGTGTTCTTCACGGTGTTTTACAGGTTTTGCAGTCATGAGCCAAGTACGGAGTCACCGATTTATTGTAACTAGCTTTGCTTATTTAATTAATCGCAGCGATAAATCATCATAACCAACAGATTAATTTAGACGGTTTTCTATCTTAATGCCAGCCTAACCCATAAAGTTGGCATGATTAATCTAGTGGCGATTAAAATAACTTTATGGTCAATTGTCTTGGCAAGTTTACCTATATCTAAATCTTCAATTTGCGTGGCTGTCTAGTCAAAATAAAATAACGTAACGATTTTTCTCTGTTCTTCTGCTTCCTGACAAGTCTTTAATAAAGTATTGCTGTCGTGAAAAGCAAAGCAAATTAACTGCTGACAACGAGAAATAATTTCACTATTGCACATAGCACTAGCCTGACCTAATGATAAATGATCGTTCTGAGAATTTTCAATTAGGTGAACGACCTTCTCTAGCTGCTTTTTAGATTCTCTGGGCTGGCGAGATAAGCTTTGAGGCAAAATTACGGTCAATAAATTTGATTCAGCGCGCATTGCACCTTTAATAGCTGCCGAATTAGTTCCAATAGCCCCAGAAGTAACTAATCGATTTCCTCCCAAGACCAAAGCATAGCTCATCATTTCTATTAACTGCTGGTGCATTAGTGGTACATGGCGAGAACCTAATAACGCGATTCGCTTAGAACCAGTTTGTTGTAAGGCTGCTAGCTCTTGGGTTAATGTATCAAGGCTTACGTCACTTGTGGTTATTGTGTCTAGTGGTTGTTGGCTCAATGAATAAATATTTCGTGTCTAGTCTTAACGCCAGTAATTGTAACAAATGATTGTCGGCTAAAGCGATAGCCTGTGGTAAAACTTTATTTTCCAGCTCGAAGCTTAAAATAAGACTAGGCAATACTGCCTCTTTTTCGGGCTTCTTTATAAGATGTACCGACGTTGCGTAAACCCGCTTTGATTAGCTGTTGTTCTAATAAGCCAAAAAAGCGAGCGCGATCGCCTCCTCTAACTACCGCCTGATTATGAGCTTCAGCTAATGCTACGGGATAACCATAACCTTTTTGTACTTGAGCCAGCACAATACTTAAAGACTGCTCAAACAAAGCCTGGTCTTCTACTACCCAAGCAGGAACTTCGATTCGAGCGATTTCTGCACCGACATTGACATAGCAGAAGTGAACTCTTTGGGCATCTTCGTAAAGATCTAAAATACGCAGATTGCTACGATATAAGGGGCTTCTTTGTCCTGGTTGCAGCTGATTTGCCCAAAAGGTTGAGTCGCGTAAAGAGTCAATTTTCTGACAGGGATATTTATCCAACAGATCGCTACAGTGAACAACACAGTTAGGATGCTCATGCTCACAGGTATGCAAACGCAAAAAGTTTAATCCTTCGGTACTTCGAGAAGCACTGACGTAGCCCATCATCGGAATATTTGTTTCTCTCAGGCGTTCACAAGAAGCCAGAATTGGCGGAAGAATTTTATCTCTTGCTTCTACGGGCAAACCATCTAAAAACCAGTAAATTAGCGAGCCATCAACCAAAGCCAAGTTAGGTACGTCATGATGTTCTCCTGGAGGTAATACCCAGTTACAGGCCATTTCTGCCAACATCTCAGCTTCCGAGACAGTGCGTCGATAACCCATCCATTCTTCTAAACGAATGCCCCATTGCCGAGATATATACAAATCTTCAGTCTTGTAAAAAACTTCGGGCAGGCTATCCAACAAAGGGTGCAGACTCTGTCCATAGTGGATCATAATCTGACCGATATTAATCAAATAGCAGTAGGCAATTTCATGATGAGAAGGAGAAATTTGTGAACCATCCGTAGCAAAAACGCTGTGGCTATAGGGGGCTGGTTCAATATCAAAACACCGATCCAAGGGTTCAATGGGGGTAGCAGCGGCAAAGATCAGGCGATCGCGAAAATCAGTTTGATTTTGAATCAATTCTGCCTGTCTATTCGATGCTTGTAACTGTAATTCCTGAGCATATTCCAGTCTTTTGCCAGAAGCGATCGCCTCCTTGTGCATATGTTGGCTGATACCAGGAATTTGTCCCGCAATTTTGGCCAGATCTAACATGATTGTTAATGATTGATGGATAACAGCAGATCGCTAAATCTAAACCCATAGTAAGCCGAGCCACAGGCAAAAGTCGATTCAATGATCATATTTTTGTATTTACATACAAAGCAAATTTAATTCCAGTTTCCAATCAAGGTAAATGATGACCAAAAGTAAGGATGATCGAGAGTTAGAGTTCCATCAGGAAAATCATCTGGAAGAGCTAAACCTTGGCCATTGGATAATTGAACTTGCCGATTATCTACTTTCACATTACCGCGCAGCATCTCTAATTGAGTTTGACGTAATGCTTCGGCTTTGATTAGAGTAGTTCCCAGCTGATCGTAAAACTCTCCCATTAAAGCTAAAGTTCCTAAATCACTAACATACCAAAGACTTGCCAAAGCAGATTTCACGCCTGCCTGTACCGCCAAGCCAGCAAAACCTAATTCGGCTTCTTCATCCCCTAAAGCAGTTTCACAAGCACTCAGTACCAACAACTCTATAGGACTAGCATTAGTATTCCAACCAAGCTCATCAGACAGTTCTTGTAGTTGAGGTATTTTTAGCTGGTCATCGTAAAACTGAATGTATGAATCGCTCATGTCGCCAGCGTCAAACTTTGCATGAGTGCCTAAGTGAATGATCGAAAAGGGTGTTGGGCGACTATTTTGAGCCACAAAGTTAGGAATAGTAAATTGCTCGTTAAGAAATAATTCTCCCTGACGAGGATTACTAATGATGGTTTTTAATTCAATGGGCATAGTCGGCAAAGCTGGTTGTTCGCTAAATTCCGATGCTCCCATAGCCAGAATAGAACTCTGCTCTGGATTTACATAACGAGTATCTGTTAAACCAAAACTAGGAACTATTCCCATGGCGTACTTTTCAATCAAGAATTGCTCTCCATCGTGAAGTGCTGCTATAGGTAATAAACGCAAACCTGAATCCATGGAAAAAACTAAAACATCAATATTATTAGCTTCTAATTCTGCCTCTATTGGTTCAATAATAACTTTGTACAGTTTTTGAGCAGATGACATATAGTTAGTTTGATTTAACTTTCTAATATCACTAATTTCTTGCCGAAATTGAGTTGCGGTTGCCACCAAATCTTGGCGAGATGTATCTTCAACAGTCTTACGGATGGTTAATTTGGGTTGAGGTGAATTGACGCTATTTAGGTTGGACGATGCCACCAGAGAGTTTTTAGCACTAGCCTGACTTTGGTCAGGTAAAACTACAAATGACTCTAACTGATTGGATTGAAGAGATATATTGATAAATGCCGGTTTTTTACCTGTCTGTTCGGCTAATTCGCCTAGCCTACGCGAAATTTGCTTAACTGAAGGTACTGTTCCATACAGCTGTAACCCAGAAGAAGAGATTAACTGAGTCAATTGAAATTCCTCTTGCATCATTATTGCCAGTTCGCTTCCAGCATCCTGAAATTGAGCTTCATAAGCAACGCGGTCTAACTGTCCGAAGTCTGACTCGGAACTTTCTTCAACTTCTTCATCTTCAGATGGCTCGTCTTCTGCTTCTGCTTCTGCTTCTGCTTCAGTTTCTTCGGTAGGTTCTTCTTGAACGATCTCGTCTTCTGCTTCTAAGGAAGCTCCGACATTTTTTGTTGGGTTTTCGACTAATTTTTCAACAATCTCATTTGTCTCAGCTACATCATTTAAATCTTGTGTATTTTGAGCCTCTGTACCTGTTACAGCGTCGGCTTCAACAGGTAATTCTTCCCCATTTAAAGTTGCTGGTTCAGAATTGGAACTATCAGGAGGGGTCACTGAGTCCCCCGCCAGATTTTCTCCTATATTAGCGTCAGGGTCAATTTCTAACGTCGTATCTTCGCTAGAAACACCGCTTTCTTCTACGGGTACTTCTTCGGTAAGAGTATTGTCATCGTCGGTAGTTCCCTCTGCTGGGGGTTCAGATATCATTGAATCGGGACTGGGAAGAGTAACATCGGACATATTGCCTGACTGGGCTCGAACTGATTCTGTGGCCAGTAGCATCCAAGTCAATACTAAAAATATTTTGATTGATAATAGAGGTAATCTCATGTTTTTATTATGCTAAAGTCGATTTTAAAATGAAAAAGTATATCCAAAGCCAAAAACAAATCTAGTTCCATCTCCAGCCGAACCAGTTACATCCGTGATAGCAGGAACGATTACAAGCGGTAGCTTTTTGAATAGAACAATAGGAACACCGAGGGTTAAATCTTGACCAGTCCATTCTGCTACTAAACCAACAGGTTGAATAACTTTAATCGCTAAGCTACCAAAAACTCCTATGGTTTCGTTGCCATCGTCAATATCGGACTCGGAACGAAATTGTCCACCCCCTGCACCCAAAGTTGTATATATTTCGCTGAATGGTTTAGTTCTATCTTGACGCAGCGGAAATCTTTTGGTGACGACACCATATACGGAAGAGCCTCCATCAGTGTTGCCCCAAGTAGTCAATCCTTGAACGCCAAGCGCGATCGCAAAGTTTTCTGGTAAACGACGATGTAGCTTAAGATTGATTGCCCCATCATCGAATGGCGCACTCAAGTCAACTAAACTGATTCCTATTTGTGCGCCAACGCTTTTTTGCGGATTTCCTAGACCAAAACCCAAACCAATTACACCATCAGAATCATCCTGAAAGCGCACGCGCTCTTGCAACCCCAATCCAATCCCGGCATTGCCCCAAAATGCTCCATACGCTGATGGATTAATAATAGTAATGCTTGGGGATGCTTGGTAGGGTTCTTGAGGCAAGGGAATTAGCAACGGTATTCGTTTGGGTTCAAATTGTTCTCCTGCTGAAGGTTGACGGCGTAAAGAAGGACTACCATTTTCTGAAGTTTCAGCCGCAACGCTGTAAGCAGATCGATCATTGTTAAATGGTCGAGACTGAAACTGAAATTCCGATTTGGTAACCGTGACTTTTTTGACTGGTCTAGTATTTAATGAAGAAAAATGTTTGGAACTACCAGCTTGAGCATCATTAGCCTTCAAAATGATTACAGTACTTAGCAGAACAGTTTTAAGGCAATATAAGAGGGACTTTGACTTTCTTTTCAACGGCATTTAAGCACTATATTTTTTAAAATATTTCTTAATGTTTAATTGATGATCGACTGTTTAGCTGTTTGGCAATTTAGATTAATTACCCAAAATATTAAAAATTTTAATTCAACCAAAATGCCTGTCAGTCAATAGTGGTCGAATTAAGTTCGCCAAGCTAGCATATTGTTTGAAGCGGTCTTACCAAGGCCACCAAAGAGTTTGATAGGGTTCGTCATCAAAGCTATAGATGCCTCTAACCTGCAAAGCTTTACATTCTATTGGTTTTTTATTGTCCAAAACACATCCAGCATCATAATTTGGGTTGACGCTAAAAAGCTTTTGGCTGGTTTGAGCAAGGCAGTCTTGAGCCTCTCGATCGACCAGGCAGACTACATTCTCTTTTTCGCTGATTTCCGCCTTGAGATATTTTGCCTGTTCTTGCTGGTAAGAAGCCTGTAGTTTGACAGCGGTTTGTTGACAAACTTTTTCTCCCGATTGTTCTGGGAGCAAGTATTCGGAATGCCAACTCATCAAAGGTTTTAGATTTACTTGTCCTGGAGTATAGGCAAACATGGTTGGCACATCACCTTGCGTAGCACAGACAAATACTGATTCAGACGATTTTTGAGCTGCATTTTCTTTAGCATGAAGTGGAACTGCGGTTAGTGCGATCGCACAACTAATAAAAGCAGTAGACAAATATTTTTTATTCATTCAGTGCTACCAGGTATTAAGATTTTAAAGCTAGATTTATTTGCTTTCAGTATATTTAACTATATTCAAATCGCTAATTGTTATTATTTCACTAAATATATTGTCACAAGCGTAAATTTTTGATAAAGACTGGCAATTTAGAGTAATTTTTTAATTAGCTTTTAGCTTAAAATAACTATTTCATGTCGTAGCCAAACAAATTAGCATTTACCTCCACTAAATCAATATCTCCCAGACCGTATTCTTGCCAGCGTCTGGTGACCATTGCCGCTACATCATCATCAGATTCTAAAGGTTCGCCCCACTCATGGTTGATTTCAGGAGGGATTTTAGTAGTTGCATCGATACCCATACGTCCACCAAGTCCAATTTTTTCACTGGCAAAATCAAGAGTATCAAAAGGTGTATCAGGCAGAATAAAAACATCGCGAGAGGGATCTACCTTGGAACTAATCGCCCAAACTACCTGACGAGGATCGCGGATATTAATGTTTTTGTCTACCACAATGACAAACTTAGTGTAAGTAAATTGGGGTAAGGCACTCCAGAAAGCTAAGGCTGCTCTCCTCGCTTGTCCAGGATAGGCTTTATCAATCGAAATAATTGCTGCTTTGTAGCTTAAAGCCTCCATCGGTAAAAAGAAATCAACAATTTCCGAAACTTGCTGGCGCAGGATTGGAGTATAAATTCGATTAAGAGCGATCGCCATCATTGCCTCTTCTTTGGGCGGACGACCACTAAAAGTAGTTAAATAAATTGGGTCTTGACGATGGGTAAGACAATGAAAACGGACTAGAGGAGAATCTTCAACACCGCCATAGTAACCCATGTGATCGCCAAAAGGCCCATCAGGTAGCATTTCGCCAGGGGTAATTGTTCCTTCTAGGACAAATTCTGAATCGGCGGGTACTTCTAAATCGATGGTTTTGCACTTAGCTAGTTTTACGCCACTACCACCATACAGCCCGGCAAACAGCCATTCTGAAAGATCTACAGGAATCGGGGTTGCTGCTGCCATAATAATCATCGGATCGACTCCTAAAGCGATCGCAATTTCTAGTTTTTTGCCTGCTTCTGCTGCTTTACGCAGATGTCTAGCGCCACCCCGAACCGACAGCCAGTGAACGGTCATCGTATTTTTGGACTGTAGTTGGAGACGATATACGCCAACATTAGGTGTACCTGTCTCAACGTCTTTAGTGATGACCAACCCCAAAGTAATAATCTTACCTGCATCTCCCGAATAGGGACGGATCATCGGTATTTTGTTTAGATCTACATCCTCTCCTTCAATTACTATCTGCTGGCAGGGCGGAAAGAAGTCTCTGCCTGGTTTGGCTTTGAGAACATCAAATAGTACCTTGCCAAAATCTACTGCCTGCTTAATTTTTTTTGGGGGTTTAGGCTGCTGTAACATAGCCAGTTTCGACCCCAAAGTTTCTAGCTCTTCTGGAGTTTCCATGTTCATTGACCAGCAAATACGCTCTACCGTTCCCATAAGGTTTACCGCTACGGGAAAAGGCGATCCTTTGACGTTTTCAAACAGTAATCCAGGCCCTCCTGCCTGTAACATACGATTAGAAATTTCGGCAATTTCTAACTCAGGATCGACTAACGCTGAGATGCGCTTAAGCTGTCCTCTTGATGCCAAGATTTTAATAAAACCCCGTAGATCTCTAGCCATGTTAAGAAATATAAAGCTATAAGTATATATGTTTAGTCTAGAAGAGTTGAGGAAAAATCTACAATCTCTTTGAAGAGTTAGAGAGAGTTAGAAGTCAAATCTTGATTCATGGCATCAATAATGTGGTGTAAAGCTTCAATAAAAACTCGTTCCGATTTTGAATTTAAAGCATTATGTAGATAGGCTTTTCCTCCTTGAGGCTGACACAAAAATTGAATTACTTGTTTTTTTCTGCTTTTGGTATTCATGAAAATAATCGATCTAGTAACTGCGATTTAAATTGAAGTTATGGTGAATAATCTATCTTGATTGCGGTATATTTTCGGCAAACCGAATGATATAAAAGTTAAATCAAGGCTTACTGCTTATAATAACCGTTTAAAGTGAGCTTTTTTTAACGATAGTTAAGCCTGAGAACTGCTTTCGCCATTAATCACCGCAGCACCTACGAGATGGGCTAATCTTAATGCTTCTGGAACTTTACCACGATCTGTTAGTTGTGCTAAAGCCTGGGCAATAATTTCTGGTTGCTCACCGCATACTTGAAAATAAAACGGCGGATAAGCATAAATTTCTCCTGCTTTTTGCAAAATTATCAATCTCTGCTGGAAATTGGGCAAACGAGACATGGCTTGCTTCATCTTGTTTAGGTTAGGCAATTTTCTCATCACTGCTACACAGGGAAGCTGTAATCTTTGAGCTAACAAAGGTAAATTGACTAAATTAAAACCGCCAAAGCCAATACCATCTAACAAAACCAAGTGTAGCTGAGGCAAGAATTTCTTATCGATCAGGAGTTGGCAAATAACGTCTGTTGCATCTTGACCATCTGCTTCTACTGCTCCCCATACCATACCTTCAAAACGAGTATCGGCACAAATAATGCCTGCTACATTTACTTTAGCTATCTGATGACGAACAAACGGCGCATCATCAAACCCGATCGCTCTAATTTGTCGTTTTTGCCGCATTAGAGCCGCTAATTCCATGCTCTACATTTTTATTTAAGTTGATTTAATAATTTTAAAAACAATTAAAAACAATTAATTTAATTATTTATAAATTTATAATTCATTGATAAGTAAATTTGCTGGGTTAATCAAAGCTAGTTATTATCTTTAAATCAAACCAAGTTAAATTTAGGCGCTCGCTGGTAAAACATTAACTAAATTTCTAGCTGAAGACGGATAAATTCATCGTCTGCCGTTCGCTACTGTAATCAGTAGTGTGGTAGAAAATAAAAGTGAAGAGATGTATCGTTATTTAGAATTAAGCCAATTTTTCATAGTTAGCGTGTCCGTGGGAATTATTATTATCCTGCTATTTAGTTGGGAAAAGCCTGAGGTTAATAATCAAAGTGTTAGCCTACAAGAAAGCATTATATTTGGCGATCTTATACCGTCACAAAGTAATCCTTAAAAGTAGTAAAAATAGACTAATTATCAGTATCCCGCTGCATTAGTCGTTCTAAAGTGTTCATCGTCAATTGAATTTGGGCTTCAGTATGCAGACAGGTAATAAAAAAGCGCAGTCGAGCAGCATCGTAAGGAACTGAAGGATATACCATCGGGTTGACATTAATTCCTGACTGATTTAAAAGTTGAGCTAAACATACTGCTTTATGCGGCTCGCCGACAATAATTGGAATTACGGGAGAATCGGCACTATAGCCAGTGTTAAAACCTTTATTTTTAGCGAGATTGAGGCAAAATTTAGCTCTACTTTGCAGTGCGATCGCTCTTTCTGGTTCAGATTTGAGCAATTTAATTGCAGCCAACGCAGCAGCGGTATTAGCAGGAGACATACCCACACTAAAAACAAACCCTGGGGCAGTATATTTTAAATACTCAATCAATTCACGGCAGCCAGCAATATAGCCACCACAACTGGCGAAAGATTTACTGAGTGTTCCCATCCACAGATCGACATCTGTCGATTTTAGCTCGAAGTGTTCTCTAATTCCCCCACCAGATAAGCCTAAGACACCGATGGAATGAGCTTCATCTACCAGTAGAAAGGTTTGATAATGCTGCTTCAATGCCACAATTTTGGTTAAAGGAGCAAGATCGCCATCAGTACTATAAATACCCTCGATCGCAATTAATACTTTTTGATATTTGCTTCTTTCTCGTTCTAAAATAGCTTCTAAAGCCTGACAATCGTTGTGGGGAAAATCAATAACTGTTGCCCCTGAAAGGTTACAGCCTTCTTTAATACTATTGTGACTTAGGGAATCGCAGATAATTAAATCCCGATTGCCAAAAAGATGCCCGATAGTACTAACGTTAGTAGCATGACCACCAACATAAACAATGGCATCATCTGTACCAATAAGATTGGCTATTTCTCTTTCTAATTCTAAATGGATTGGACGCTCACCTGATAGTACCCGACTGGCAGAGACTGAAGTTCCGTATTGAGCGATCGCTTTTTGAGTAGCTGCAATCACTTCAGGATCTCCAGACATTCCTAAATAGTTGTAGCTGGAGTAATTAATTAAGATACGATTATCAGTTTGAATCGTATCTTGGGCAATACCCTGATGCAGACTAAAGAAAGGATTACCCAATTTTTCGACTCGTGCTAAATCTTTTTGGAGATTGATATATTCGGGAGTTAGTTTGAATTGGCTATATTCTGGCTCGATCTCGAACTGGCTGGTTTTTATCGGTACAACTGCTGGTTTTTCCTGAAGGTTGTTTTTAGATGCAAAACTTGCAGGGTTATGAGGAAACATGGGTTCATCTTGTAAGCCTTGTCGCGCCTCTAGTATTTCCTCTATTTGCTGCACGGATATCTCTTTAGCTTGCTTTGGCTCTATTTTCAGCAAAACATTCTCAGAAGATAATTCTTGGGCAATGTAATTGGTTAACAGTTCCACATTGGGATAATCGAATGCAGCCGTTAAAGATATGGCATTACCCAGGCTAGCCTGTAGATGGTTTTTGAACTCTACCGCCATCAATGAATCCATACCGAGATCGGCAAATTTTTCTTGGGTATCGATATCTTCTAGATCGCTAAAGCCTAATACTTTGGCAATCTGCTCGCGAATATGTTCCTGTAAAACATGGTGCTGTTGGCTTTCTGGGGTTTGCGCTAATAGTTGCAAAAAGTCAGAAGCTAAAGTTGGTTCGATTTCCGTTTGGGGCTGTAATCTGGCAAAAAAAGGATTGGCTGGCTGTTGGCGTAAGAAAGTTGCCCAATCTACGGGGAAAATAATCGTTTGATCCGCCTGTTGCTGCAATAATTGTTTTAGTACCTGTAGTCCTTGTTGGGGTGCGATCGCACTTAATCCTTGTTGCCTTAGTCTTTGCTGTTGCTGGAAACTTAAACGGCTAGCCATACCAACTTCATCCCAAATACTCCAGTTGATGCTCAACCCTGGTAAGCCTAAATTACGGCGATAGCTCATCAAGTTATCCATAAAGGCATTAGCTGCCCCGTAGTTACTTTGCCCCGCTGCACCGAATACAGAAGCGATCGAAGAGAAACAGACAAACCAATCTAGAGGCAGTTTGGCGCTGGCTTGATGTAAATTCCAAGCACCCGTTATTTTTGGCTGCAATACTTTTTGGAAACGCTCCCAAGATAAGGTTTTTAGTAACCCATCATCGAGTATTCCCGCTGTGTGAATTACTCCCTTGATGGGAGATGGAGAGGTAGCAAAAATTTGTTTTACAGCACGATCGTCGGTGATATCAACCTGGATGAAATTAACTGTAACGCCTTGCTGTTCTAATTTGTTTATTTGCTGTTGAGCAGATGCTGAAGGCTCTTTTCTGCCTAGAAGAATTAAATTATTTGCCCCTTCTTCTACTAACCACTTAGCTACCAGTAAACCCAATGCACCCAAACCACCTGTAATTAAATAGCTGCCGTCAGCTTTGATTACCTGATTACTGGCAGGTAATGAGATCACAACCTTACCAATATGTTTGGCTTGTGCCATATATCTAAAGGCATCATCAGCTTCGGTAATCGGAAAAACCTTATGGGGTAAAGGCTGTAGTTGGCGATCGCTAAACTGCTGCTGTAATTGGGCAAACAAAGAAGCAATTAACTCGGGATCTTGGTTAGAAACTTCTAATAAATCAAAAGGAAAATAACGAATATCTGCTCTTTTGGCTGCTACTTGCGCTCGATCCCAAATGCCCACCTTCCCAATTTCGATAAACCTTCCCCGGGGTGCCAGAATAGCTAAATTCTGCGGAATAAAATCACCGTTGAGGCTATTGAGAATCAAATCTACACCCTCGCCATTGGTTAGCTGCATTACTTGTTCAGCAAAGTCGAGGTTGCGGGAATTCATTACATATTTAACTCCCGATGCCTTAAGAAAATCCCACTTACCTAACGAAGCAGTAGCATATACTTCAGCACCTATTTGCTGCGCTAACTGCACCGCAGCTTGTCCTACTCCACCAGCAGCAGCATGAATGAGAATTTTATCCCCTGACTTAATTTTAGCTAGATAATGTAGTCCGTAATAAGCGGTTAAAAAGGTTGTCGGAATCGTCGCAGCTTCGGCATAGTTGAGGTGTTCTGGTTTGGCGATCGCAAATTGAGCATTCACCGTTACATGGCTACTTAAGCTACCTACAGCTTGTGCTGCAATCACCTCATCCCCTACTTGAAAATTAATTACGCCTTCTCCTACGGCTACCACAACTCCTGCACATTCACCACCAAAGGGTACTTCAGTTGAGTCGGCAAATCCCATTGCTTGCAGATATTCTTGCAACACGCCTAAAGCATTTAAGACATCACGGAAGTTTACCCCACTAGCGGCTACTTCAATCTCAATTTCTCCAGGTTGAGGAAAGCGACGCTGTAAAGGTGCAAGAGTAAGATTGTCTAATGTGCCGTAGTTAGATAGTTGCAGTCGGTAGGGATTATTTAAGGTGTTGTCTTTAGGAGTCAGTCTAGCTACATATCTTTGATTATCGTGATACGCAACCTGAGTTTCTTCACCGGTAGATAGTAATTCTGGTAATAGCTGCTTGAAAACACGATCGCTATTTAGATTATCGAAATCGATTAAGCTACAGCTTAAACTAGGATATTCATGCGCGATCGCTTTAACCAATCCCCATATCCCTGATAAATTATTTACTTTATATTGAGCTTGCTTGGTAACAACTGCTAGTTGAGTAAGGTTGAGATTTGCTGCTGCCAAAGACTGCATGAGATAGAAGATACTGGCGCAGTCTCGATCGTTAACAACGCCTGGTTCACTTTGATTGCAGAAATAAACAATTCTTAAATTAGCAGCGCGATCGTAATCTATAGTTTGCCATAACTGCTGAAAATCTTCGGGTCGATCGGGGTTAATCGTATATTGCGTATTTAATTTTGATGCAGTGAAGCGATCGCCTTTAGCCAGCAAGATACCCGATAATTGTGAGGTTATTTTTAGAGATAGCTCGTTTTCTTGAGCAAATACCAGCCAAACATCGTTATTTTGAACCTGAAAGCGCTTTTTATTATCTAAATCCTGATTTTCCCAGTCAACTTCATATAAAGAATGAGTGAGACTATTTTCGACTGCTGGAAGATCGATTAATTTCCGTAGAGATTGAAGCGAGAGATACTGCAAAGACAAGCCCTTTATTTGGGCAACTAAATCACCAGAATCATCGATTAAAACCAAATTTGCGGTTAAAACGCGATCGCTTTGGGTAGACTTAATAGTTACATGAGTCCAAACCCGCATACAGCCTGGTTTAACTAGAGTCAAAGTTTCCATACCAACAGGTAGATAAACTCCTGAGTGAGATTCTGTTACCGTACCAATTAGCTGTAAACAAGCATCCAGTAATGCGGGGTGAAGTTGATAATTATCGGCGCGATCGACAAGATTATCTGGTAGCTGAATATATCCTAGAGCTTCTCTTTCTCCCTGCCATATTTGCTTGATTCCCTGAAAGCTAATGCCGTAATTAAGCCCTTGTTTACTTAGTGTTTGATAATAATCGGCAATATCTGAATATGGTTGCAGTGAAGACTGTAATTGAGCTAAGTCTAGATTATTTCTCAAGCGATCGCATCTTTTAACTTCAACTTCGCTATGTAAAATAAATTTATCACCACCAGAAGCACAGCTAAAAATTTGTACTCGATAAACTGAATTCGATCCAGGAGATAACACCGTCTGAAGTTGAGTAGTATCTCCTAAGATCAAAGGCTGTTTAATTAAAAACTGTTCGAGTCGTAAGTTGCAATCTGGGTAAATATATCGCCCTGCTGCCAGTGCCATTTCTAAGTAAGCCGTTGCTGGAAATACTATTGCTGATTCCAATCGATGATCTGGCAAATATTCAGGGCTATTAGCCTCAATTTGTCCCTGAAAACGGATTTCTGAAGTTGCAGCTAGGGTTAAGGGATTGCCCAGTAAAGGATGTAATGGCTGTTGGTTTAAATTAGCTTCAGTCCAAAATTTGGCTCGATCCCACCAGTATCGTTGACGCTGAAAAGGATAAGTAGGCAGTTTGACACCTTGAGAATTACAATTGCGATTAAATGCTTGCCAGTCGATTTTGATTCCCTGGTGGTATAGTTGAGCAACACTATTTAAAATTACTTGCCAATCATCTTGTTGATGAGCCAGACTAGTCAGCAACAGGGGAGAATAATTTATTTCAGTGGCTAAGATTGTTTTGCCGATGTTAGCCAGAATTGGCTTTGCCCCAACCTCCAAAAAAATATCAATTCCCTGCTGGAGTAAAAACTGGAAGCTGTCAGCAAATTTAACTGGCTGAATAATATGCTCTACCCAATAGTTAGGATTAGTAATATCTAGTCCTGCTAATTGTGCCGTGACGTTAGAAACTAGAGAAATCTGGGGTGCAGTATAAGCTATTTCTGCTGCTATTTGACTAAAGTCTTCCAGCATAGGCTTCATTAACGGAGAATGAAAAGCATGAGAAACATCCAACGGAGTGCTGCTAATATCTATCTGAGCTAATTTAGCTTTAATTACTTTTAGAGTCTGACTGTTTCCTGCAATAACGATATTGCGATCGCTGTTAATGGCAGCAATATTTACTTCTTGGTTATAGTTAGCAATCAACTCAGCAACTTCTACCTGACTACTAAAGATAGCTAGCATTCCCCCCGATGAAGGTAATTCCTCCATCAGCAGGCCTCGATGCGCAACCAGCTTTAAACCATCTGCCAAACTAAAAACTCCTGCAATACAGGCTGCAACATATTCTCCAATACTATGCCCCGCAACATAATCGGGTTTAATACCCCAAGCAAGCCACAATTGAGCCAGGGCGTATTCCAATGCAAAGATAGCGGGCTGGGTATATATTGTGCGGTTAATTTCCAGTTGTCGATCGCTGTCGCAATTAGAATTAGATTGGGTAAAAATTATTTCCAATAAAGGTCGATCTAAATAATATTCCAGAATAGCTGCACAGCGGTTTAATGCCTCCCGAAAAACAGGCTGGGTATTGTAGAGTTGTTGACCCATGCCGACATACTGCGAACCTTGTCCTGTAAACAGCCAACAAATCTTCTTCGGCTGAGAATTAACAGTACTTACTTTCAATCCTGTTATCTCCTTGCCAGAGGTAAAAGCCGCCAGTTGCTTGTGTAACTGCTGAGTCGATTTACTGATACAGCTAAGGCGATAATTAAAGTGACTTCGTTGTCTTTGAGTCGCTACACAAATTTCTGCTAAAGATTTATCTGTATCTTGAAGCAAAACTTGATAACTTTGGACCAACTCCTGTAGTGCAGATTTACTCTTAGCCGAAATAGTCAGAAAATGTAGCGGAAGTAATTCTTGTTCTATCTCCCCATCTCCCCGTCGCCCCGTCGCCCCGTCTGCCATGACAACATGAGCATTCGTCCCGCCGAAGCCAAAGGAATTAACCCCAGTAATTACAGGTTTGTCTTGTTGCCAAGGAGTCAACTCTGTCACAACTTTTAGGTTTAAATCTTCAAAGGCGATCGCCCGATTAGGCGTATTAAAATGCAGGCTGGGGGGAATCTGCTTGTGTTTAAGTGCTAGTGCTACCTTGATAATCCCCGCAATACCTGCTGCGGTTTCGGTATGACCAATATTGGTTTTGACTGAACCAATTAAGCATTTTCCTGATTGACGATTTTTACCTAAAACTGCCCCTAAAGCATTGGTTTCAATCGGATCGCCCACTTTTGTTCCCGTACCATGCGCCTCAATGTAATCTACCTGCGCTGGATCGATACCGACGCGATCGTAAGCTTCTCGTAATACAGCCTCTTGAGCCTGGGGATTTGGTGCAGCCAATCCTTTGCTTAGACCATCCTGGTTGACCGCACTACTGAGAATTACACCATAAATATCATCACCCTCTGCTTGAGCCTGAGAGAGAGGCTTTAATAAGATTAAACCTGCTCCTTCTCCCCTGACATAACCGTCAGCACTGGCATCAAAGCTTTTACAACGCCCCTCACTGGACATAAAGCCACCCTTGCTAAAACCCACCATAATCGTCGGCAGCAGCAGCATATTTACTCCACCAGCTAAAGCTAAGTCAGATTCTCCTGTCCAAATACTCTGACAGGCCAAATGAACCGCGACTAAAGATGAAGAACAAGCCGTATCTACTGCCAAACTTGGGCCTTTAAAATCAAAGCTATAGGAAATACGATTAGCTGCAATACAGTTTCCTGTTCCCGTTGTGGCGTAAGGTTCGCTTACAGGCTGTTGCCACATCATAATCGAGTAATCGTGTGTCCCAATACCAATAAAGACCCCTGTCTTGCTACCCTTTAAATCTTCGGGGATTTGACCAGCATCTTCTAAAGTTTCCCAGGCAACTTCTAACAATAGACGTTGTTGTGGATCCATTGTTACCGCTTCTTTGGGAGCGATGCCGAAAAACTGGGGATCGAAGCGATCTATATCTTCAAGAAAACCACCCCAGCGAGTATTAGCTTTACCTGGTTTGCTTTGGTCTGGATCGTAATAAGAGTCTACATCCCATCTAGATGCGGGAACTTCGGATATTCCATCTCTGCCATCTCGAATCATTGACCAAAAAGCTTCAGGGTTGTTCGCGCCTGGAAAACGACAGCCTATACCAATAATGGCGATGGGTTCTAATTGCATGGTTGACGGTGGATCGGTGGGAAACTAATGAACTGTGGTGTAGATTAGCATATATATAAACCGTTGTAGATTAGCTAAGTTTAATTTACGCAGGTTTAGGTAATATATTTTTGGCGTTAGTGAATCAAGGTAGCATTTAAAATCTAGTCAGATTTGAATTTAATTCAAAAAGCTAACAGCTAATAGCTAATAGCTATATGCCCATATGCCCGTGCATGACTCTATCACGGACGACGCGAAGCGGTATCCTTTACCGTTATTGGACGGCGGTAAAGCATGATTAACGAGGAAACTGTACCCCGACATACCCCATGATGCTGTCTCTACCAGGATTTGCCCCAAATAGATCTGCATGGGAAATATGATGCCAGCGCAACCCCAACATTAGCCTTCGGTTATTTTTAAGCTTGATACTTGTACCAGCACCAGCTTGAGGCGTAAAGTTAAAGCTTGCTCCTGTACTGGGGACATCACTTGTTGTACCCATTACCCCCGCACCACCGTCAACATAAAGCGACCAGTTGGACTTACGCACAAAGTGCCAGCGCATCAAAAGAGCTAAGTTTAGCCCCAAAGCATCATCATCTGGTTGACTAAAATAAATGGTGTTTAATTCTAAATTAATACTATGACCATTGAACAGAAATTTGGATAATCCTGCACCTACTAAAGCAAAGCGTTGCGGAAAAGACTCATTCCTGTCTAGGGTAGTGGCTGCTGCACCCTGGATGTACCAGTGTTTTTGACCTTTAGTCCCAAAGGTAGGCTCAGATTGTGACTGCGGAATGCGTTTAGCCTGGAGTTGTTTAATTGGAGTTGAATGCGCGGGAGAGGGCGATCGCAAGAGTAACAACATCCCTACAAAAAACGTTATGCCATGATAGATGTTATTTTTATTGCTCAAAATAGTATTATGCTTAATCAAAATTAATAATATTCATTGACCACAAACCACAGTTTAGCTTAACTTTATCAACGATAAATGTCTTATAAAAAATACCTACAGGCATTCGATCTAACTTCAGTTATTTTACTGATAACTGTACTCTTGCTGGGAATCTTTTTTCGCTTTGCTAATCTGGATTATAAGGTTTTTTGGGTAGATGAAGTTTCTACTGCCGTTCGAGTTTCTGGCTATACTATTCCCGAAGTTACTGATGATTTAATTCAACAAGGTATTGTCGATCGCCGTATTTTATCCTCATATCAAACTGTAAATTCAGCTAAATCTTGGCAAGATAGTTTTAATGCTTTAATCCAAAGCCCAGAACACGCACCACTTTATTTTGTCTTGACCAGACTATGGATGCAGTGGTGGGGAAACTCCATAGTGGCGATCAGAAGCCTGTCAGCTTGGTTGAGTTTATTAGTTTTTCCCTGTCTATATTGGCTATGCAAAGAATTATTCGATCAACCGTTAGTTAGCCAGCTAGCGATAATGTTCATGAGTGTATCGCCTTTTTACGCCGCTTATGCTCAAGAAGCACGTCCTTATAGTTTATGGACAGTGACAATTTTATTAATCAGCGTCAGTTTTTTGAGAGCAATTAGGCTAAATAATAAACTATCTTGGTTGTTCTATAGTTTTTGCTTGACTATTAGTTTTTATACTTCTTTATTTTCTATCTATATTGCCTTTTTCCAGGGTATTTATCTGTTATTGGTTCACCGACAAAGAAAGTTGAAGATCATCAAGAGTTATGTGATATCCTCGATTATTGCTTTACTATTTTTTTCGCCTTGGATATTAGTAATTTTCAATAATTTTAACTTACTCAAAAAAAATACGAGCTGGATGAGAGGTAATTTTAACCTAGCTGATATTATCGCTGTTTTCATTGGCACAAATTTACTAGTTTTTGGCGATTTACCAATTTCTCAAAACTCTAATCCAGTTCAAACGGCAGTAGTTTTAATTATTGTGGTTCTTGGTTTATTAGCTAGTCTTAAATTGCATCGGCGCTGGAAACAAAGACTCGTCAAGCTTGCTTTGCTACTAACTGCATCAAGTAGCATCTTATTATTATCTCAATATATATATCTGGACTGGATAACTATAATTGGCGCATTAGTTGCCTTATGTATTTTAAGTCTATCCGTTTATTCTTTATACTACTTGATAGCTCATACTAATCGCGATCGCTGGCTATTTATTCTGAGCTTAATGCTTTCTCTCCCAGTACCTCTAGTATTAACCGATATTATTAATCAGGGACAAAGTTCAACTGCCCCGAGATATTTAATTCCCTTACAGTTGGGAATCTTAATTGCCGTGACATATACTTTGGCTAATAAATTGGCAACGATTGATGTTAAGTCGGTAAATCAACAAAAATTCTGGCGGTTAATTGTAATTGCTTTTATCAGCTTGGGTATTTATTCCTGCATACGCAATCTAAGCTTGTCGCCATTTTATCAAAAAGGAAGAAATATTAATAATCCTGCGATCGCAAAAATAATTAATCAAAGTAATTCTGCTTTAGTAACTACAGAATATAATGGTGCGATGGATGCTGTATCTTTGGCTTATTCTTTGATAGAAAAAGTTAAATACAAAATTATTACTCCTGAAGAAAAATTAAATCAGTATTTTAATCAATTCGATGATATATATGTTCTCAAACCTTCTCTAGAGTTAAAAGAAAAACTAGAAAATAATCAAACAATTAATTTTAATCAGGTATATAAATCCCATGTATTTAGTGCTGATGAATTTCCTCTAGATCTTTATATAGTCGAGCTAGCTACTTAAGTAGGTAAATTCATGAAAATAGCAATAATTTGTTCTAGCTTTTTTCCAGTAATTGATGGAGTAACGATCGCGGTATATAAAAGGCTGGAACAGCTTAGTATTTTAGGACATCAAGTAATAGTATTTTGTCCAGACTATAAACCGATTAAATATATTTATCTAGATTATCAAAAATATACAGGTAAAATATTTTCTGGCGTAGAAATAATTAGCTTACCTAGTAGTAAAGCGATCGCCTTAGATTTTGAGCGAGATGTAACTATTAATTCTTATCAAATTGTGATTAAAGAATTAGCCAAATTCAAACCTGACATTATTCATGTTGATGAAGCTGAAAGATTAGGTGTTTGCTTGCTAAAACTACCAGGAGTTAAGTACGCCAGACAAAATAATATCCCTTGTGTGGCATGGTTTCATACCAACTATATTGATTATTTTGATGACTATTTTGATTTGCCTTTAGAATTTAATAAATTAATTAAAAAGATATTAAGCTTCATCTTTGCCAAAATTTATAATTCTTATGACTTAACTTTAGTATCGAGTCCAAATACCGCTCAAAAGATTAAAAATATCGCGGTTAAAAATATATATTTTGCTGAACTATTAGGCTGCGATATAAGCCAATTTAATCAGATCAAAAGAACTAGCAATTTTTTTACCGAACAATATAATTTACCTCATCTAGACAATAAAATAAAACTAATCTTTATCGGACGTTTAACTCCAGACAAAGGTTGGAATTTTGCAGGCGAATCATTAGCCGAACTACCACGAGAAATATTAGATAAAATAGCAATTATCATTGCTGGAGATGGAACACTTAAAAATCAAATAGAACAGACTTTAAAACAGATAACGTCCAACATCTATTTACTAGGTAGAATTGCGCCCGAAACTGTACCCGAACTACTAACCAATGGCAATATATTTATTACCAATTCCGAAAAAGAAACCAGGGGACTAACAGTTATAGAAGCTGCCGCTGCGGGAATACCTGCGATCGCGCCCCGCGCTGGAGGGGTTGTTGATACTATTAAAGATGGCTCAACTGGCTTTTTATATCAACCTCAAAACAAAGCAGATTTTTTAAATAAACTGACTCTATTAATTTCTGATGATAACTTACGACAGTCAATGGGAGCAAAAGCTCAACAAATAGCTCAACAATGGAATTGGAAGCAAACTGTTAAAAATTTAGTCGAGATTTGGAAAAAAGAAATAATTAAAAATAAGTCTAACTAATTTATTATCTGGAGTTCTCTGCAAGCTAGAGTAAACTAGT
Source organism: Coleofasciculaceae cyanobacterium (assembly GCA_036703275.1). Classification (NCBI taxonomy): domain Bacteria; kingdom Bacillati; phylum Cyanobacteriota; class Cyanophyceae; order Coleofasciculales; family Coleofasciculaceae; species Coleofasciculaceae cyanobacterium. The sequence continues at coordinate 55,223 of DATNPK010000082.1, forward strand.
TTAATTATTATATTCACGATAGTTAGAAAAAGCTATTAGCCCTAAAGGATTAGCCCTAAAGGATTAGCCCTAAAGGATTAGCTCCTTACGTCGCGTCCTCCTTACGTCGCGTCCCGTTAGCTGTTAGCTATTAATAGACGTGTCTTAATCTTTACTTCGAGTGCTTAATCAAAAATATAAACATAGCTGGTAAGCCAGTCAATCATTCCTTGATGCAGTCCTAAACGAAGACAGCCCTAAAGGGTACCGCTTCGCATAAAGTCAGGAGTCAGGAGTCAGGAGTTAAGACTTTAGGGCATATCCTTTAGGAGACTTTTATATAGCGAGATCTCAGACGAAGCAGTATAACTTATACAATTAATATCTAAACCTTCTTTGAACCATTTCGTCAACTACCCGACTCTGACCGCAAGGAGCGGTACAGATCGGGCTTGAGAATCCCAGTTCCCAACTAAGAGTTGCACTACAGCACTAGCCTAATCCTGATACGCACTGCCAATCACTTCCCTCGATTGGTTTATCTGCAAGACTACTGGGAGTAGTCGCTTTAGGAGAGGACATTTTGGATTAGGTGCTGGAAGGGACACACAACTTATACAGGGTTATACCTAAATGAAAAAACAACCAACTACACGAGTACCAGTTTTATCACCATCAGGTGAACCGCTTATGCCGACAACCTCAGCACGAGCAAGAAAATGGATAGCTGCGGGTAAAGCAGAGTCCGTATGGAACGATCTTAAAGTATTCTGCGTACAGTTACTACAAGAGCCATCTGGGGCTGAAACTCAAAAAATTGTAGCTGCTATAGATCCAGGTAAATTTTGGTCGGGCTGTGCCTGTATTTCACAAAAAGCCGTACTGTTTACTGCTAACTTGATTTTACCGTTCAAACGGGTAGTAGCCAGGAAACAAGCACAAAAAATATTGCGTCGAGCCAGACGAGGAAGACGTATTAATCGCAATTTACCCTTTGAGCTTCGCGCTCATCGCCAAAAAAGATTTAATAATCGTAGAGGAAATAAATTACCTCCAAGTATACGCGCCTCAAGACAGCTTGAACTCAGAATTATTAAAGAACTAACTCGAATTTTTCCTGTTTCTGAGATTGTTTATGAATATCTCAAGGTAGATGTAGACCTAACTTCTGGTAGAAAAAAAGCCCTTTCTGGTAAAGGCTTTAGCGTTGTAATGGTCGGACAAAAATATATGCTGCAATGGTTGTCTGAGGTTGCGCCTACCTACAAATTAGAAGGTTGGCAGACTTCAATTATTCGCAAGCAGTTAGGACTTCCAAAAAATAAAGATAAAAGCTCTCAAAATGTTTCAGCACACGGCAATGATGCTATTGCCTTGGCTGCTAGTAGATTTATGAAATACAAAGCTTTTCATACTTCCAATTCTCGTGGACATCATTGGGTTGGCTCAATTCAATTAACTAATGCGCCGTTCAAAATAATATCTCATCCTCAACTGTATAGAAGACAACTGCACTTTGAGAATCCAAACAAAGGTGGAATAAGAAGGCGCAAGGGCGGAACTGTTACCCCGTTTGGATTTAGAAGTGGCGATTTGGTTCAAGCTACTAAAGGAAAAGTAACGATAAAAGGTTATATCGGTGGCTATTCAGAAGTAAATAAGGTTGTTGCTATCTACGACCACAACTGGAAAAGGTATGGGCAGTTTCGAGTTTCAAAAACAAATTTATTAAAAAGGAGCAATGGACTATGTGTCGCATAACCTCGTCGGCTCTCCTCCCGACCCTCATCGCTACATCCTTGGCGATAGAAGGCGGGACTCCGAGCCGAAGAACAGTTGAAACAGTAAGGCAAAATTGTCGATCGCTCAAAAAAATAATTATCTCGCTTAATTGTTACAGCTATGATTTGCAAATACTTCTGAATTAAATTATGTATTGCTATTATGGTTTAATTTGCATTGGGTAAACAGCAGCCATAATATGTCTAGTCAGTTAGAGTCTAACATTGTTGAAATATTGCAGTGCCGAGCTAGATCGCAAAGTGAGGATACAGCTTATATTTTCCTTAAAGATGGTGAAAATAAGGAAATCAGGCTGACGTATCAAGAATTAGATCGTCAGGCAAAAGCGATCGCATTTCAATTACAGCAATTAGTTGCGCCTGGCTCTAGAGCTCTACTGGTATACCCTTATAATGGCGGGTTAGAGTTTATTACTGCCTTTTTTGGCTGTTTGTATGCTGGAGTCGTAGCTGTACCCTGTCATCCACCAAAAAACCGCCTGACTACGGTAGAGGTGCAAACTCGCATAGCATCTGCGGGTGCAGAAGTTATCCTGACTGAATCTAGTTTGTTGGGCAAATTAAAAACCCAGCTATTTAAGTGGGGAAATGCTGCGCTACATTGCTTAAACACCGACAAGATAGATCAAACTCAGGTTAATAATTGGACTGCGCCAAATATAACTTCAGCTACTTTGGCTTTCTTGCAGTATACCTCTGGCTCTACGGGTGAACCTAAAGGAGTAATGATTACCCACGGGTGTCTGATGCAGAATCAGGAGATGTTAAAACAGGCTTTTGGACATACTAAAAACTTGGTTGGGGTTGGTTGGCTACCGTTGTTTCACGACATGGGTTTGATTGGAAATGTAATCCAGCCGATATATATGGGAGCATTTTGTGTGATGATGTCTCCCGTTAGTTTTGTGCAAAAGCCGATTCTTTGGCTACAGGCGATTAATAAATATCGAGCGACTACTAGTGGCGCACCAAATTTTGCTTATGATTTATTGTGCGATCGCGTTACGCAAGAACAAGCAGCGCAATTAAACTTAAGTAGCTGGGAAGTAGCGTTTTGCGGAGCAGAACCCATAGAAACGGCAACTATGGAACGATTTAGCCGTAAATTTGCCAGTTGTGGCTTTAAATCGACGGCATTTTATCCCTGTTATGGCATGGCGGAGGCTACTCTAATGATGACGGGGGGAGATAAAGCTAAATCTCCTGCGGTTAAACATTTAGACACAATTGCTTTAGAACAAAACAAGGTGGTGACTAGAGACAAACCCCAACTAGGGACAAAGACTTTTGTTAGTGCGGGGTATCCTTGGCTTGATGGCAAAATTGCGATCGCTAAACTAGCCAAAAGCACTGCCGATCCTGATTCTTTAACTGAATGTCAGCCAGATCGCATAGGTGAAATTTGGTATTCAGGATCTAGTGTCGGACAGGGATATTGGCAGCTACCAGAAAAAACCCAGCAGACATTTCAGGCTAGCCTCAATGGTAAACAGTATTTACGGACAGGAGATTTAGGTTTTATTAGCGACGGTGAACTATATATTACTGGTCGTTTGCATGATATTTTGGTTTTTTGGGGACTCAATCACTATCCCCAGCATATTGAACAAACAGTAGAAAAGTGTCATCCTGCACTAAAAGCCAACTGTGGCGCAGCTTTCTCAGTGGAGGTGTCGGATAAATCCAGATTGATCGTTGCTCAAGAAATAAAGCGTACTTACCGTAAATCTTTGGTAATGGATGAAGTAGTAGAAGCGATCCGCTGGTCAATATTTCAACAGCATTTTATTGATATCTATGGCATTGTCTTATTGCAACCAGGTAGCATGCCAAAAACTTCTAGTGGCAAAGTGCAGCGTAGTGCTTGTAAGGTAAAATTTCTTGACGAAAGCCTAGAGGTTTGTCAACAATGGTATCTCAAAGATGTAACCAAGAGTGATGTGACTGGGTTATTCCAGAGATATACAAATCCCCTGACCTATCTTAAAATGTTATCGGCGATCGCCAGAGGGAAAATGCGACGCACTTTATATTTAAGAATGAACAGTCTGGGTAAATGGTTATAAGCAAGGACTAAGAAATAAATATTTATGCTGAAGAGGTTTAAAAGTATTAAGTATGGTTTTTTATTGGCGATCGCGATTTTAATTACAGTTGCGATCGCGCAATCGGCTATCCCCGCCGAGAGAATTGATTTTAACTACAGTCTGCTGGGTTTTAACCTCAAAGTTAAAGATCTTGAATCCTTTGCTAAAGACGGAAAGGTAAGCAATAGTCTGAATTTTTATCTCAAGCGCATATCGCCGCAGCAAACCACGCAGTTACAGAAATTTCTGCAACAGAGTTACGATGTCGATCCTGTCTTAGTCTATCGTTATTCCCGTACTTCTGTAGGAATTAGGATGTTGCAACGCATTGGCGAGATTATTCAGCTACCTGGCTATCTCAATGGTTTTTATGGTTTGCGTGCTGCGGTGGTACAAACTGCTGCATCTGCTGAAGGAATTAATTTGGTTGATTTTCTCAAGCGTTTTCCGACGGATATTCAACTCAACCTAGAGGAATTACTTAAGCTGGTTAAACAAGTTGCTGATGCAGAAGCAAACACCAAGGATTTTATTGCTGGCTTAGAAGATAATCGCCCAGGCGCAAAATTTGATTCTAAAAACGTCCCTGAGTTTTCACAGCTGGGAGTATATAAAACTAGCAAACAAACTTTAGAATTTTACGATCGCACTCGCGATCGCAATTTAGTTACCGATCTTTATTTACCACAAGGCAAAACCGATACTATTCCCGTAATTGTGGTTTCTAATGGTTTGGGTGCTAAACGCGATCGCTTTGATGAGTTAGCCAATTATTTAACTTCTTATGGCTTTGGGGTAGTTATTCCCGATCATCCAGGAAGCGATCGCTACCGCCAAAAAGCTTTTTTAAAAGGATTATATCAAGAGAACTTTGATGCCACTGATTTTATCGACCGTCCCCTCGATATTAGCTATATACTAGACGAATTAGAGCAAATTAATCAAAAAAATGGCAATAATCAGCTTAATCTAAAACAGGTAGGTCTTTTTGGCTATTCTATTGGCGGGACAACCGCTCTTTCTTTGGCAGGGGCGGAGATCGATTTTGAACAATTAGAACAAGCCTGCGCTCAACCGCTGAATTTGCTGAATATTTCGATTTTGTATCAATGCCGTGCTTTGGAATTACCCAGACAAAAGCACTCGCTCAAAGACGAACGGATTCAGGCTGCGTTTATGTTTGTGCCTTTTGGCAACAGTATTTTTGAGCGAGAAACTCTAGCTAAAATATCTATCCCGATTATGTGGCAGGTTGTTGACCGAGATTTCTTGACTTCTTTATTAAAAGAACAAGTACCATTATTTGAGGCTTTAAAAAGTGGCGATCGCTATTTGGTAATTTCTCAAAATCTACCCCACTCTAACGTTACTTTATCAAATGAGCAGCGATCGAGTCAAGCAAAAGCTTTTGAAGTGGCTAAAATATATCAAAATATTTTATCTTTAGTTTTTTTCCAAAATTATCTGGCTGGTAATAAACAATACCAACCTTATTTAAGTTCAGAATATATTCAGGCAATTGAACAAGAACCTTATGAACTTCATTTAATTGAACCGACTTCGCCTCTACGAGATATGTCAGACTAAAAATCTCTTGCCTTCACTCATATTAAAAGCTAATAGCTAATAGCTAACGGGACGCGACGTAAGGAGCTAATCCTTTAGGGCTAATAGCTTTTTCTAACTATTGCTATATAAAAGTCCCCTAAAGGATTAGAAGTTCGCGTCCGTCCTCGGCGTCCTAAAGGACTAGCTAGCGCGTGACGCGCTAGCTAGTCCTTTAGGGCATATGCTTTAGCATACCGCACAGATAAACACAGATGAACACGGATGATTGATTTGCTTACCAACCAGATCTAAGTTTTTGAAAAGAATTTGTTAATCTATTGTCTATCGGAAAAAAAGTTAGTCAATATGTTGTAAATAAATGAAAAAAAGCAGCCAAAATTACTATTGGTGGTTAGGAATAAGTTTACTTTTTACTCTTTATTATGGGTTGCTTTCTTATTACCACGCTTTTAGCCAAGAATATATAGTTCAAGATGATATTAGACAGCACATAATTTGGTTGCAGAAGTATATCGATTCAGAATTATTTCCCAACGATTTTATTGCTGACTATTTTCAAAGTCTTGCTCCTCTGGGATTTGAAGCCTTGTATTTTTGGACTGCCAAGGTTGGTTTTGAACCAGTCTGGTTAGCGAAAATTTTGCCAGTAATTTTAGCAATAATAACTACTGTGTATATCTATTTATTTACTTTAAAAATATTACCAAGGGCTAGCTGTGCATTTCTTGCTAGTCTATTGGTTAATCAACTTATCTGGCTCAATGACGATCTGATTTCGGCAACCCCCAGAGCTTTTATTTATCCTTTTTTGGCGGCATTTTTATATTATTTAACCATAAATTCGCTAATTCCTTGTCTTGTATTAATGTTATTGCAGGGTTTATTTTATCCTCATATATTATTAATCGAAATGGTTGTATTGACTCTAAGATTATTAGTATTTAAAAAGAGCTTTTCAATTAAACTTACCGCTGATAAGCAACCTTATCTTTGGTGGATTTTAGGCTTGATTATTACAGCGATCGCGCTATATCCGCTTACTCAGCAACCCCCTGAACTAGCTACTGTGATTACCGCCGAACAAATGCAGCAAATGCCTGAGTTTAATCCTGGTGGTAGAACTCCTATTTTTGGTAGTGGCTGGTTTGAATATTGGTTTTTTGGAAATAGCGGTTTAGATCTTCCTCTATTTCCGACTATAGTTTGGTGTAGTTTAGGATTACCTTGGATCTTAATAATTAAGTTGCCAGTTATTAAGCTGATTACCAACAAAATTGCCATTTTAAACCAAGTTACTATTGCATCTTTATTAATGTTTGCGCTAGCGCATATTTTATTGCCCGTGCTACATTTGCCTAGTCGTTTTACCTATCATAGTTTGCGTATTATAATGGCGATCGCTACGGCAATTGTCTTAACAATATTAATAGATATAGGTAAAAATTGGTTTAATCGCCAGCTTCAAGCTAAAACATCTTTTAAGTTATTCGATAAAATCAAAATTGCTTTAATTATTATCTTTAGTATTACAGTAATTGTTGTTCCTGCTGTACCCTATATATTTAGTTCGTTTCAAAACTGGCAAGTGGGTACAGCACCAGAAATTTATCAGTATTTAGCCCAACAGCCGAAAGATATTTTAGTCGCATCTTTAAGTGCAGAAGCTAATAATATTCCCGCCTTTTCTCAGCGCTCAATTTTAGTAGGAGATGAATTTGCTTATGCTTATCATCCCGCTTACTATAATCAGATTAAGCAAAGAACTGTTGATTTATTACAGGCTCAATATAGTGCTAATCTTAAAATTTTGCAGTTTTTTATCAGAAAATACGATTTAGATTATTTATTAATAGATAAAAATGCTTTTACTCCTGAATACTTATTAGAGAAAGATTGGTTGATAAATAGTTCCTGGTCAGAAGAAACGAAAAAAGCAATCGCACAATTGGAATCTGGAAGTACACCAGCTTTGACTAGATTTATACAGTCTTGCACAGTAATATCTACTGAAGATTTAATTCTTTTTAATACAGCTTGTATTATTAAGTAACAATTTTACTTAGCATATGCAATAAAATAGAAAATAGAGCTCTCTTTAATTGTTAGAAACTATTTAAGTCTGAAAAAAGATGAAAAGATTATTTATTGTTATGGTTGGCAGTTTTGTCTTTAGCGGAGTTCCGACCTTAGCTTCTTCTCCAGATGCTTGGTCAGAATATTATCAAAAAGTCACTAAAAGTTGCCTTAAAGCGAGTAAATTAAGCAATTCACAACTTAGGGGAAAAATAATTAGCTTTTCGGACATAGGCTATGAGGCATTGTTGGTACAGGGACAATATCCACAACCCCACATGAATAATCAAGTTGGACAAATGCTTTGCCTATTTAATCAGTAAACTGGTCAAGCATCTGTTATGGATGCCGATCAAATAAGGGAAAATCCTAGCCAAGAATAAACTTAAAAGAAGATAATAGTTACTTCAAATAGATCCTAAATAGACTCGATCAACTAAAGTAGAAAATGCACCATGCTTTAAGACAAATTAACCTTGTAAATAGGATTTCTAGACTGTCGTGACTTGAAAATAAATAATGAGCAAACACTATAAGATAGTAGCTTTACCAGGAGAAGGAATTGGTTTAGAGGTAGTAGAAGCGACGCTGAGTATTTTGCAACAGGTAGCCGTAAAACATAATTTCCAACTAGAGGTAGATAATGGCGTAATTGGAGAATCAGCATTGAAGCAGTACGGCGCGTATTTTCCTAAAGTTACGTCTGAGTTATGCAGTCAAGCAGACGGTATTCTCTTTGGTGCGGTAAGTAAAGGTGGATTGTTAGAACTAAGAAAACAGTTTGATTTGTTTATCAATCTCCGTCCAGTTAAAACATTTCCTAGTTTAATCAATAAGTCTAGTCTAAAGCGCGATCGCCTTATAGGAGTAGATATTTTATTTGTTAGAGAATTAGTGAGCGGGATTTATTTTGGTGCGTCGGGAAGAGAAAAAGATGAACAGGGAGGTTATGGTTATCACACCATGCAGTATTATGATTGGCAAATTAAACGTATTGCCAAAGTTGCGTTAGACAAAGCTCAAGCCAGACGAGGTTTACTGACGGTAGCTCATAAGGAAAATGCTTTACCCCATTTACCTTGGACTAAATTGGTAGCAGAAGTAGCTCAAGAATATCCTGAATTGACTGTTGAGCCAATGCTGGTTGATAACTTGGCAATGCAGTTAGTGATTAATCCGCAGCAGTTTGATGTTATTTTGGCAGGCAATTTATTTGGAGATATTTTAAGCGATCTTGGCGGTGCTTTAGTCGGATCTATTGGTTTATTAGGTTCTGCTAGTCTTAATGAGGTAGGATTTGGTCTTTATGAACCGATTCATGGCACTGCACCCGACATAGCAAAAAAAAACCAGGCTAACCCAATGGGTACATTAACTAGCGCAATGATGATGCTAGAACAATGGGAAGAAGTAGCTGCGGTACAAAGTTTACAGCAGGCTTGGAATCAGATTTTAGCTCAAGGTTATCGCACCCGAGACTTGTACTCACAAGATACAGAAACCCTCGTAACCACCCAAGAGTTAGTAGAGTTATTTCTCAGAGAATTGTCAACAAGCAATAATTATTAATTTTTTACCAAATCAAGCCTCAAATTAAAACTTTAGTGAACATTTCCGAGAAGATTAACTGATTATCAGATGAATCGCTGTTGGGCTAATAAATGCCAAGATTCTCTGGTAAGTTGCCATTCGATTTGACTCCATCCTCGATCGCTCATCCATTTTGAGCCAGAGCGATCGCCAATTTCCCTAAAACCATATCGCCTTGCTAAACGTGCAACCCGCAGATTTGCACTGACAGAAATGCCTCGAATCTCCTTTAACCCAAGATCGCAAAACCCAAACTCAATTAAAGCTTTAGCAACTTCAATTGCATATTTGTAACGACTCCAAAACTGCGGTGCTAACTCAATACCCATTTCCGCTCGCTCCGAATCATAACTGGCACGGCGTAACCCACAACAGCCAATTAATTTTAAGTTTCGGCGATCTATAATAGCAAGCTGATAGTTGCGTCTCGGATTTTCTAGACTCCAAGTTTTAAAAATTTGAAAAAGCTCTCGAGCATAATAGGGTTTTGCTTGTTCAAGGTCATAAAATTCAAAAGAACGAGGATCGTCATGATATCTCACAAAAGCTGGTAAATCATCTTCGATAAAGTCTCGAAGCAGAAATCTTTTCGCGATTAATTCCATGACAATAATTCTAGATCGAGTGAGAATGCTATATTAAATTTAACTACAATATTACAGCGAATTTCAGTTGAGTAGAACTCATTATTTGCGACGCGAAGCTAGTCCTTTAGGGCGTAGCTTATCCGTGATAGACTCATTACTCAGACAAATCAATGTGGTCTACCCAATCAAAAACTGCTGTAATACATTATTGCCCTATACTTGTACTTTCAAGATGCCAATCGGCTCGGTTGAGACGATAAACAAAACAGTGATCGTCACCAAACCATCGCTGCTCGATAAATTGAAAGCCAAGGCGTTCATAAAAGCGGTGGGCGCGGGTATTACTAGCAAGTGGATCGACGAGTACAGCCGTCACCAGCGGATCGCTAAAAGATCGGGCAAGTGCAAGCTGCATCATTCTTGTTCCATAGCCTTTACCTAAATCAGTCTCTTCTCCAATCCAGATATCAATGCCGCGAAGATTCTCCGTGACATTCCCCCAATAGTGACTATCTTCAAGCGCTGGATCGATAATCTGAATAAATCCGATGGGACGACCATCGATTTCGGCAATTAATTGTTCTCTCCACTCGTGGGTGCGTTCAAGTTCGACCTCCCAACCCCAATCATCGTTAGGATCTGAGGCAAGTACGTGAGGTTGTTCATCCCAGTATCGCAATAGAGTCAAATCAGCAGAGGTAGCGGGGCGTAGATCGAGCTTAACTTGTACAACCATAAATTTATGATTAAATGATTAGTTAATAACGGAGTGCGATCGCCAATAATACTGTTGTCACCAACAAAAAATATTTCATTGTTTAAGTTGAGGTGCTTAATTTACTAAGTTTTTACTTTTTTAACTGCTTACAATCAATAATTTGCTCAAACGGAATTTTTTCGGAGTTAATCCCTGGGATTGATCTTAAATCGTTTACTAAATGCAGCCAAATTACTATAGCCAACCATACTAGCAACTTCTCCTACCTTCCAATCACCCATTTCTAATACTTGCCGAGCTTGTTCTATACGATAGTTATGCAAGTATCCAAATACTGTTGTGTTAAAACAGTAACGAAATTCTCGCTTCAGCGTACATTCATTTAAGCCTACTAACCGAGCCAATTCTCCTAAATTGGGAGGATCTCGTCCATTCTTTGATGTAAGATATCTCTAGCATGATGAATGTGATCGACCAAATCATTGGGTGAGTAAATGCGATCGCTATTGTTTTTGTCTATCTCTGCTGCTGCAACTAATCCTAATAATTCTAGTGCTTTTCCTTGTAAAAACATTTCATCGAACAATTCGTTATAGGCAGATTGTGAAATAGAAACGGTCATAGCGATGAGCAATTCAAGCAAGAACTTAATAAAAAATTATCTTATTATTTTTGGCTAAAAAGTAATGAGAATTGGCGATCGCATCAATATCATCTGTAACTTTTATTTCAATAGGAATCAGCCGTCCAAAAAGGAGCAGCAACCACAGTGCGATCAATTTCGTGCCAAAATACGAAAATACTGTCAAGTTAACCAGCGCTACTAGCGCGTCTAGATTAATTTGTTGGGTATTGAAAATTATTTTGGGCCCCCTAACCCCCAAGCTTGGGGGAATCAGCCCAGCATTCTAGCCTGGACGCGCTACTACGGGGAAACAAATTTCCGTTGTAGAGTAGATAAGGTTTTTGATTCATATCCGCTTCAAAGGTTATGGTAGTTTTACAATCTTTCAATTAGTTCTCTGCTAGTTTCGGTAACTGGTTGACGACGGCGACGCAAACGATACATAATCAAGCCAGTCATAAACAGAATAGAGGGAGATAAGCCAACGAAAACATATAAAATACGAGTCAGTATACCGCCAAAAGTACCATAGTGCATTGGAACAAAAGCATTTAAAATGCGATTGCCCAATTTAGCAGTTTTACTATTAATAACGTGCAGTACTTTGCCACTATAGGGATCGATTTTTACTTGATTAGCAAAATATTGAGCATCCCCAGGTTGCTTGAGGTAAACAGAAAAAACTTCATCGGGTTTAGTGGAGACAGAAATAAAAGTAGGAGTAGCTTCTGGGATAGTTGCGTTAGCTTGTTGGAGTATTTGACTAATAGCTAAAGGTGCTTTTCTTGTAACATCAGATTTAACTTCTGGAGGTTTGGGAGTAAAAGTTAAGGCATAAATAGCTGATTCTGTCTGTTCGTAAAAATTCCAGATAAAGCCAGTCAAACCAGTAAAGGTCAAGAATAAAAAGGCAATAATGCCCACCAACTTATGAATATCGTAGTTTTTGCGTTTTGTTTTACCATTCCATTTGATTTTAAAACCAGATATTAAATTTCGCCATCCCGACCATAAAATTAAACCAGTGATAGCTAGGATACACATTAATAAAGCTGCAATACCGACAAGAATCGTGCCTATTTTACCAGCAAATAGAGCATAGTGTAGTTCGTAAACTTTGCTATAAAAAGTACTCTCGCGCGATCTCTCTCCTAAAATGTTCCCTGTATAAGCATTAGCAAATACTTCTAATTGTTTATCTTCACTATTTTTGAGACGGACTCGATAAATATTGGGGTCAAAATGCAGATCGAATTGCGCTAGTTTAAAATCAGGTTGATTAGCATAAGCTTGAGTGATGTTATTAGCAATTGCGTCTAAAGATAAGGTTTTTTCTTGAGGAATAACCGGCTCAAATTGTTGTTTAACTAATGCAGCATCAATTTCTTTTTGGAAGACAAGTAAGCTTCCAGTTAAACCAACAATGACTAATATCAGTCCCACAGCCAGACCAATATAGCGGTGTAGAGAAAAAGCCAGATTGCGTATTGTTCTAATATTCATGATTAAAACTCCAGTGAAATTGTGCTTAAAATAGTGAAAGGTGCGCCAGGATCTACACTCAAACGAGAACCAGAATTGCCAAAGCGTGACGCAGAGAAATAGTCAATATCAAACAGGTTTTCAATGTTTAATTGAGCGCGCCAATTATTGCGTTCGTAAAATAAAGCAGCATCAGTACGAAAATAGCCAGGTAAAGTATAGGAGTTATCCAAATCACCAAAGCGATCGCTTAAATACAAAAATCCCAAACCAAAACCTAATCCTTCGAGATTACCTTTTTGTAGTTCATAAGTCGTCCAGAGACTAAACTGGTTGTCGGGAACATTAGCAAGACTATTATCTACAATATCCGTATTATCTTCAGTAACAAAAGCATCGAGATAAGTATAACCAGTAGTAATATTCCAACCAGGCAGAATTTCTCCTCCTAGATTGAGTTCAATCCCACGACTGGCTACTTCTCCTGTTTGGATCGAGAAAAGCGGATTGACTGGATCGGGTGTCGATACATTTTGTATTTGATCTTGAAGATAAACTCCAATCGTATCCACATTATCATCGCGGAAAAATTCTGGAGCAAAGTCAAAAGGTTCTTCTGTATAAACTGGGTTGAAAACATTAATAGAGGGATAGGGAGGAAATTGAAAACTCGGATCTTCCGCATCGTGACGGTATTCAGTGCCAAATAGAAGCTGATGTTGAACCGAACCAGTTTTAAATTTACTAACAACTTCAGCATTAGTAAAAAACCGATTGTAATCTCCGCCAGTAGTATAGGCAGTGCGTGCGAGTTCTCTCGATTCATCAAAAGAATCAGTTAAAGTACCAAATCTTTTCGGATTGTATTGTATATATTGCAAGGTATGTCCGACCGACCAATCTTCATTAAATTGATGATTGAATGTGTAACCAAGATTAAACTGATCTTGCTCAAACTCCCCAAAATCTTCGCCGAAAAAGCGTTCTTTAGGTACATCTACTATCCCATCCCCAAAAGCAACTAAACCTTCATCTGTAGTTTCGCGATCGCTGACATATTGACCATAAAAATTAATAGAAGTATTAGCACCAATATCCCACGTCAAAGTAGGAGAAACTAAAAATCTTTCTCCATTAACAAAATCGCGGAAGCTTTCGTAGTTTTCGTAGGATAGATTCAAACGATATCTAACTGTTTTGGAGTCATTTAAAGGTCCAGAAACATCTAGATCGCCTCGGTAAGTATTAAAATTACCTGCGGTAAATGAAGCTTCATAAAACGGCTCACTTAAGGGTTTTTTAGAAACCAGGTTAATAATTCCCCCTGGTTGTCCTTGACCAAATAGCACGGATGCTGGTCCTTTTAAAACTTCAAGGCTTTCAACATCGCTGGTACTTAGGGGTGCTAAAGAAAAGTAAGCAATCCCATCTCGAAAAATTTCACCATCAAAACCCCGAATCAGAAAACCAGGGCCACTAACACTCGTCCCTCTACCACCAGCAGAAACCACACCCCCCACAGTTTCTAAGGCATCTCCTAGTTCGGTAACATTACGATCTTCTAATACCTTTTGAGGAACTACTTGAATTGACAGAGGAGTATCTTTAATTGGAGTATCTGTTCCTGTAGCTGTACTAGCATCAAGAACATAATAATCATCTTGTCCTTCCCCTGTAGCAATAATTTCTATCTCTTCATCTGGTGTTTCTTGTGCTCTACGTGCTTCAGGGTTAATACTCAAAACTAAATTCTGCTGTGATAGTATTACTTCCGCGCTTGGTGTTTGGGTTTCTCCGGTAACAGTTAAGCCAATACTATTATCATTTACTTTAGTTAAAGCAATTGAGTTTATTCCTGGTGCGGGGTTGGTTTTAGTAACACCGTTTCTAATCGAGAAGGCTAAAGTTGCATCTAAAATATCGATTACTAAATCATTCCCTTCAGGCAAAATTAACGGAACTAATCTTTGTCCTCCTGCTGCGGTTTTGAGGATTACTTCTAATCCTGTATTAGTTTTATCTAGTTCTACTCCTGTAACACGAGTAATGAGGTTTTGTTGTGCGAGTAAATCTTTAGCTGACGTAGGAAAGGTTGTGATTGGCTTGTTCTCTTTCGATTCAACTTTGTTTCTACTTAGCTCTGGTGTTACTTGTGCTTCTACGCTAGTTGCTAGCAGAAAATAAGCATAACCAACTAGACCGCAACAACTGAGGTCAATTAAATAATTAATATTCACTTTTCTCTTGCTCCTTCATAATCCTCTGGTTTGTACTACCAAACTCAGAGGAGTTACTCACTATTTGTTAGTAGTTAAAATAATTAATTCAATTACTTCCCAATTGCGACCATTCTTCTGGCAACACATTAGCGACAAGTGCAAAGCTGCCATTACCGTCAGGAGTTAACACATAAGCCATGCCTTGAGGAGCGGGCTAAATTCCTGTCGCCGACTCAAAAACGTCATCGTGACCGATAATAACTGTATTAGTTCCGCTTTCTGGTACGGCAGTTAACATCGGTGTTAAAAATGCTTTCATCTGAGCCGCTTGTTGTTCCGTATACTCTTCAGCTTTAGGGAAATTCAAAGCAGGATTTTTTTCATACTGACCAAATGCCAGATCGGCAGTTTGCCAAGCACGACAATATTGGCTGGAGATCACCTGACCTACAGGAATAGAATTGGCTTCAAATTCTTCTCCAATCGCCTTGGCTTGCTGCCATCCTGCTTCATAAACCCCGTTGAGTCGAACAATCATTAACATCAGCACTAACGTGATCGGCATAATCTTTTTCGGTTTGGGCGTGTCGGAAATAAATAATATGACCGCCTTCGTGTAATGCGCTTAATAACTCTGCACCAGATAATTTATCTGGAAAATCGGCATTGGCTTGTTCTCCAGGGCTTAATTCCGCCCCACCTTCTCCGCCTTGACCACCTTCGCTTTGAGCTAATAATTCGGTGGCTGTGGGTAATTTTTGAACTTTCTCAGCGTTGTTAATCAGCGTACTAAAGATACCAATAGTAGTGGCTACGCCTCAAGCTAAAAATAGTTCTACGGATTTTAGATTGTTGTTCATCTTGGTGACGAATAATTAATATTTACGATTTACTCTTGTTCTGCTGCGATTGCCATTTTGGCTCCTGGTACTTGGCGCAAGCGATCCATCACCTTAACTACAGTCCCATGTTCGACTTTTTCATCGGCATTAATAATTACCACCGATTCCGAATTGGGTTCAATTTTCTCAGTTAATGCAGCTTTTAATTGATTTAACTCAATGGGTTGGCGATCTAAAAACATTTTGCCATCAGGTTCGATAGTAATATTCATCTGTACTGACTGTTTCGGTTCTGCCGTTTGTGCCGAAGGTAAATCTACAGGTAAACCTTGCGATCGCGTTAGAAATAAACTGGAAATGATAAAAAACGCCAAAATTGAAAAAATAACGTCAATCATTGGCAGGATGTTAATATCAAACTGCTCTTCTGGTTCATTTATGGGTCGCATATTCTCTGATCCCCTGATGAAAACGACGATTGAGCAGTTCTAATTGACCACCGTATTCTTGAATAAAGGCTAATTCCCGTAGATATAGTCCTCGAAAAGCATTAGCAAATAATAAGGTAAAGATTGCTACTACCAGCCCCATTACAGTTGAAACCAAAGCCTCGCTTAATCCTCCTGTAACACCACTTGAATTAGTCGCAGCCGCATTACCTAAATCCATAGCTGCAAAGGACTGAATTAAACCGAGAATCGTACCCAGTAATCCCAACAAAGGCGAGGCAGTAATAATTGTTTGAAACCAAGTACCAAATTTTCTTAAAGTCGGTATTTCAGCTTGAACCGCACTATCTAAAGCTAAACGAAACTCATCGGGTGTCGGCTGTTCCAACTCGATCGCTTCTAAAAAGATACGAGCAATAGGTATTTGGGCATTTTTTTTCAATAGAGCGATCGCACTAAAGCGATCGCTGCGATATAAAGATAATACTTCTTTGACAAGGCGACGTTGATTCTGCTTCACTCGCCACCAAAAAATTATCCGCTCAATAATTAAAGCCAATGCTAATAAAGAAAATCCCAGCAACGGAATACTTACTATTCCTCCTGCTGTCCATAAATTATCAATCGACATGAATCCTACCTAGTTAATTGAGAAGTACTTTCAATATGCAATTTCCAACAGTATCACATTTAATCAGTAATTACACCCAATTAAATTTAAAATTTTTGTAACTATTTTCCAGCTTCAACTCTAGCCAAATCGAGCTTTAATATCAAATGGACTTAATCAAAATAAGTCTTGTTGAACATACTGTTCAAGAGTCGAAAAATAAAATATTTTTGTCTAAGATGAGAGATGCGATCGCTATTAAAATTAAACTTATTTATAATAAGTAGCAATAAAAGCTTGGCATGATATATTGCATAGTTAATGATCGATACTGATAAGCTTGGCAAAATTAATCCAAACGATAGTCAGTAAGCAATAACAATCTTGACTATAAATCCATAGTTGCGTTGCCATTGATGTCACGTTTCACAAGTAAATCTAATGTCTACTTCCAAATTCTGCATTCAACAGCGTAAACAAGAACAAAAGCGACTTAACAAACTGCTAATCTATGGTTTTGCAGGTTCAACATTACTTCATGCAATACTTGCTTATGCTCTGCCTCGTTGGTCGTTTGATTATCCAATTGAAGCAGAAAAACCAATGGAGTTGATTATCGTCGATCAGCCCAAACCAGAACCAATACCCGAACCAGTAGTTGAACCAGAACCAATACCAGAACCACAACCAATACCAGAACCACAACCAATACCAGAACCAGAACCAATACTAGAACCAGAACCCGCACCTAAAAAAGTTTTAACTACTCCCGCTCCAGAACCTTCGCAACCTATAGTCCCTGCGCCAATTGAGGAGCCTGTTAAAGCACCAGCTAACTCCGTGACTTCTGCTGAAAGTAGTAATAACAAACCAGATGTGCCAAATTCAGTAGCTGCCAGTAATAGTGCGCCTCCTCGTCCTGAAGCCAGTAGTGGTGAAGAAGGAATTAGCTGTGTTGATAATTGCGAACCAGAATATCCTGCTACATTAGAAGGAGTAGAAGGTAGTGCAGGAGTCAAACTAACTATTGATAGTAATGGCAATGTAATTGGCGCAGAATTAGCCGATGCTGATAGTAATAGTCAAGTCAACCGTGAGGCTTTGTTGGCAGCCAGACAAATGCAGTTTAGTTCTCTCCCCAGTGGCGATGTAGCATCAGTTCAGGTCAAAATTGATTTTACTGTAGAGGGTTCAGAATACGATCGCGCCCGCCGTGAAGAACAAGAAAGAAGAGAACAAGCAGCCCAAGAACGCGAAGAGCAGCAAGAAGCGGCACGTCAACAGCAGCTAGAGCAAGAAAGACAAGCACAACAAGAACAATTAGAACGAGAAAGACAAGTCCGTCAACAGCAGCAACAGCAACAGCCAGCACCGCAACAGCCTGTAACTGATACTCAACTACCTAAACCTTTACCTGCTTTATCTGAAAGCGAAGAGCAAGAACGGTTAAGGAAGTTTCGAGAAAGGCTAGAGAATTATTAACAAGAGTAAGACAAAATAAATATATAAGCAAGGGGACTAGGGGGCTAGGGGACTGGGGGACTTCAAACGTCATACTTCAATGGTTTATCAGACAGTAGAGTTATTAGTTAGGCGTTAGACGGATTTATTGTCAAATAGTTTATACTTTTGTTCATGATTATATTGATTCTTCAATAGCCTTTGATAATATTCAAACGCATACCGCGCTCAACAATTAATCAACAAAGCTAATTGGTTTATCGTTTAGTAGTTAGGTCACAACAAATACGGCAGCAACAAATAGCTCTAGATACTCAGCAACAGCACTATTTATTGCGGGTATTACGGTTAAATAATGGCGATCGCTTTGTGGCGATGGATGGCGCAGGTAATTCTTGGTTAGCCGAAATTGTGGAGCAGTCGGCACAGATTATTGAATCAGTCGAGATCGACACAGAATTGCCTATATCTCTTAGCCTGCTGACAGCTTTGCCAAAAGGAAACGGTTACGAACAGATAATACGCTGCTGCACAGAATTAGGAGTCAGTAATTTCCTGCCCGTAATGAGCGATCGCACTATCCTTAAACCTAGTCCAAATAAAGTCCAACGCTGGCGCAAAATTGCAGTAGAAGCAGCGGAACAGTCGGAAAGGCAGGTTGTTCCCACGATTTTTGAACCAGTTAAATTTAGTTTGGCGATTCAGCAAACTAAATCCAACCAGGCTAAATACATTTGCGTGGCGCGGGGAAATATTCCGACTCTCTGGAGTTCATTGCAGCAAAATGGCACTCAGCCAGAAATAATCATTGCGACAGGTTGCGAGGGGGGCTGGACAGAGACAGAGCTAGAAAAAGCGATCGCCCTGGGTTTTCAACCCGTTTCTCTGGGAAATCGTATTCTTCGCGCCATCACCGCTCCGATTGTTGTTAGCTCATTAGTTGTAGCAATAGGGAACAGCTCCTTACCAAATTAAGGAACATTAATTTGTCATTTTTAGTCATTTAAGAACGTAATTAACTCAGATTTTGGTCCTCAAACTCAAGAAAATTTAACAGTTTTTTAATTCAATGCCCATAAATTTCCGCTTAAAGAGGACGAAATCGGAAATTTGAGCTTTAATCATATCGATACAGCACACAAGAGATACTATGAAATTATCTAAAAAGTTGAAGTTAGCAGCAATTTTTACAGGTGCGATCGCTTTGACAACTCCATTATTTCCTGCTTTAGCTCAGTATACTGAAGAACCCGTTCCTGAAGAACAGGTGATTGCTGTAGCTATCCCTGCCGGGAGACTTTATAATTTGACGGTAATGGAACAAATCCCAGGTAAACAGCAGTGTTGGAGTACAACTGGTTCTGAGCCTACTATTGTAGATCCTCTGTGGACGACCTTCGATTTCACAAGTAGCTGTCGCCGTTCTACTGATAGCAATGGTTATTCTGTGCGTCTTGATGGACAAGATACTAGCCAAAATTACCGGCTTGATGTTGTTCCTAAAGGAAATGAACTTCAGTTAGTCGCCACCAATTATCAAAATGGTCCTGACCTCGTTGTCGGTCAAACTAACGGAAAAGCCGCAGATGGGCAATATCTGAAAATTAATCTCAATCCAGGTTGGGAATTTAGCAAAAAAGCTTACGAAGGTAAGGTGTTAGGTCACTACTTCTTTAGCGGAGACTCAACCGCGATCGCTGCTGCGGGAAATGCTCCCGTTTCAGATACCTCTACTGCTAGCTCAGGTTCTAACTTTAGCGACATTTCTAACGATATTTATCAAGACGAGATCGAACAAGCCGTAGCACTTGGTTTTATTGCTGGTTTTAAAGACCAAACTTTCCGTCCCACGGAGTCATTGACCAGAGAACAGTTAGTTTCAATGGTTTATGGCGCATTGGAGACTGTTGACAGCTTAAATCTAGAACCTGCTACCTCAGTGCCAACTCAACCCTATCCCGATGTCAATTCCTCTCGCTGGAGTGCGTCTAAAATTCAGTGGGCAAAAGAAAGCGAAATTGTCAAAGGCTATCCCGATGGTTCGTTCAAACCCGATACTCCCGTTACCAGAGCCGAGTTGATTGCCGTACTGCAAAATGCTGCTAAATTCGCCAAAATGAAACAGGGCGAATCAGCTCAACTAGTAACTAGCCAAGAACCTACCAATTTCTCGGATATTTCTAATCATTGGGGTGCTGAAACTATTCAAGCTATGTCCGCGTACTGTGGTGTGGCTTCACCTTATCAAGAAATAGGAGATGCTTTTAACCCTGATACTCCTGCTCAAAGGGACTATGCAGCAGCAGCAACTCTTAGAACGCAAGATTGTATTACGGGTGGCAATAAAAAGGTTAGTCCATAATTTAGCTAATGGCTCACTGTTAATCGTCATCTAAAAAAAGAGGGGTGCAACACCCCTCTGTCTATTTCATGATTAAGTAAGTTTTAAATTTTTCAACTGACGGACGAGAAGTAAACTTTAGATTTAACTGGATCTGGGTTCATAGTTTGATCTCCCTCTTGCCATCCCGCAGGACAAACTTCGTCAGGATTAGCCTGTACGTGCTGAATCGCTTTAAGAGTACGCAAAGTTTCATCTACGCTGCGACCAAATGAAAGGTTATTGATAGTTGCGTGTTGGATTACCCCTTCTTGATCGATAATAAATAAGCCTCGTAATGCCACTCCTGCTTCAGGATCGAGAACATTGTAAGCATTACTAATTTCTTTTTTAATGTCAGAAACCAAAGGATAGGCAATGTCACCAATACCACCTTCTTTGCGCTCGGTTTGCATCCAGGCTAGGTGAGAAAATTCACTGTCTACCGATACGCCCAAAATTTCGGTGTTAAGAGACTTAAAGTCTTCATGGCGATCGCTAAAGGCAATAATTTCGGTTGGACAAACGAAAGTAAAATCCAAAGGATAGAAAAACAAAATAACATACTGACCGCGATAGTCAGATAACTTAACAGTTTTAAATTCTTGGTCAAAAACAGCGGTAGCTGTAAATTCGGGGGCTTCTTGCCCTACTCTCAAACATCCTTCTATAGTCATAGTTTTGATTTCTTTAATTACCAAACAACGTCGGTTTACAAAGTGAACGCCAGCCGTATCCTCTTCGGACAGGGTATTATTCACAATTTTATATAAATTTTACGAATCTTAATCAATATATCATGGTCATAACGGGAACGAGTTATTAATCAACAGTTAACACAACAAATCAATCTACTCTTCCATTTGGTTTAATTTACAGCCGTTTTTAGTTGAATAGACTACGTTTTCAATTAGTTAGTTCATAGTGAAGCATTGCGATCTTGGGGAGGGGCTGTCGCCTGGGGTTGCCGTAAACTAAGCGGTG
Source organism: Coleofasciculaceae cyanobacterium (assembly GCA_036703275.1). Lineage (NCBI taxonomy): Bacteria > Bacillati > Cyanobacteriota > Cyanophyceae > Coleofasciculales > Coleofasciculaceae > Coleofasciculaceae cyanobacterium. The sequence continues at coordinate 76,680 of DATNPK010000082.1, forward strand.
CAAGCCGCCGCCCCATTGAGCAAACTGTCTCACTTTTAGCTCTTTTAAATTTTATTATTGTGGTCTACTAATTTGAGCGCGGGGGATGCGCCACCTGCGGGCGCATATCCAACCGTGCTGTTGAAAAGCGCAGTAAAAAGAACAACGAAGCAGATTAACCTTACTTACTACTTACTACTTACTACTTACTACTTACTACTTAATCCAATTCCCGTCTGCCTTCCAAAGCCCTGGCAAGAGTTACTTCATCAGCGTATTCTAAATCTCCTCCCATTGGTAAACCAAAGGCGATCCGAGTTACTTTGGTAAAAGGTCTGAGTAGTCCGTTAATATACAGCGTAGTCGTTTCTCCTTCAACGCTGGGGCTAATCGCCAAAATAACTTCTTTAATTGGCTCTTTGGTTACACGGCGAACTAGAGCTTCAATATTAAGTTGTTCCGGGCCAATTCCGTCCATAGGCGAAATAACTCCACCCAAGACATGATATAAACCGCGATATTCTCTGGTTTTTTCTAAAGCGATCGTGTCGCGGGAATCGGCTACTACACAGACAGTAGAGCGATCGCGATTTTGATTACTACAGATCGAACATACGGGTTCGGCGGAAAGATGAAAACAAATCTTACACAGACCAACCTGTTGTTTGGCTGCCACTAAAGCTTGAGCTAATGCCTGAACCTCTTTCTCTGGGCGTTTGAGCAGGTGGAGGGCTAATCTTTGGGCGGTTTTGGGACCTACTCCTGGTAAAAGCTGTAGCTGCTCGATTAAACGAGCTAAAGGAGGCGTATAAATGGCTTGCTTCTCTCAATATTCTGGGTTTAGGAAAGATAATTATATCAAATCTTTTTCCGTCACTGATTATTACTGGTTATTTGTTAACAGCTTATGGCTAGTTGCCAAAACCACAAATTCAACTGCTTAATTTAAAAACAGGGAAGGAGCGTATTTCTTAATTAATTCTTATTAAGCAGTTATTACTATAGATAGATGAGAAGACCATATCAATACGATGTAAGATTCTTAAAATAATATTTATGTAAAATATTAAAATTCGCGAGCATACCCTTTAAGCAACTGAACAATTAAATGACTAGTACAAAATCCGTTGATAATACGGTCGATCTCAACGAACCGAAGTATTATTTTAATCGAGAACTAAGCTGGTTGGAATTCAATCGGCGGGTTTTGGCAGAAGCACTAGATGCTAGAACACCTTTGCTAGAGCGTCTCAAGTTTATGGCGATTTTTAGCTCTAACCTAGATGAATTTTTTATGGTTAGGGTTGCAGCATTAAAAAAGCAGGTTGCAGCAGGGGTTAGCAAGCTATCGGCAGATGGTCGCACTGCGCTACAGCAGCTAGAAGCGATCTCGGAAACTTTGGCTCCAATGATTACAGAACAGCATCAGCATTTTGAAAAGGTACTAAAAAAAGAACTAAACAAATCAGGGATTCATCTACTCAATTATGTCGATCTCAACCAAGAACAAACAACCTACATCAATAATTATTTCGAGGATTATATCTTTCCAGTTTTAACTCCTTTGGCGGTAGATCCATCACATCCATTTCCCTATATTTCTAATCTCAGCCTAAATCTTGCTGTGGTGTTGAAAGATCCCGCTATCGATCATGAATTATTTGCTAGGGTCAAGATCCCCAATGTATTACCCCGCTTTATTGCCTTCCCAGAAAAATTAAGACAAAAATATCGAAATAAATCGGGGGTTTGGACTGGTGTGCCGATGGAACAGATTGTGACCCATAATTTGGAGTATCTGTTTCCAGGGATGACTATTTTAGAGTCCTATGCTTTTCGGGTAACTCGCAATGCCGATCTGTCGGTAGAAGAAGACGAGGCGGATGATTTATTGTTAGCGATCGAAAAGGAGCTACAAAAACGCCGCATTGGCGGCTCTTCGGTAAGACTCGAAATTGAAGCTTCGATTCCCTCTGAACTTCGCTCGACCATCATTAGCGAATTGTTTTTGGAAGAGTGCGACGTTTATGATATTGATGGCTTGCTAGGCATGGGAGATTTAATGTCTTTTTTGTCCTTACCCCTACCTGAACTTAAAGATAAACCTTGGAATGCGGTATTGCCTCCCCGTCTTAATTGGCTAAAGGAAAACGAAGGTGATTCTAACGGAGAAGGAGAAAACTTTTTTAACGTAATTCGTCATGGAGATATTTTAGTTCATCATCCTTATCATTCTTTTAGCAGTACTGTTTTGCGTTTTGTAACTGAAGCAGCTCACGATCCTAATGTCCTAGCGATTAAAATGACTTTGTATCGTACCTCTGGAGACTCTCCTATCGTCAAAGCTTTAATTGCAGCGGCAGAAAATAATAAGCAAGTAGTAGCATTAGTCGAACTTAAGGCTCGTTTCGATGAAGAAAATAATATTCTTTGGGCGAAAAAGTTAGAAAAATCTGGGGTTCATGTGGTTTATGGCGTTACGGGACTAAAAACCCATACCAAGATCACTTTAGTTGTACGTCAAGAAAAAGAAAAAATCCGCCGTTATGTTCATATCGGCACAGGTAACTATAATCCCAAGACAGCAAAAATATATACGGATTTAGGTTTATTGAGCTGTCGAGAAGAGTTGGGAGCAGATTTGACAGATCTGTTTAATTATTTGACTGGTTATTCACGACAAAAGTCATATCGCAAATTGCTAGTTGCTCCAGTTAGCTTGCGCGATCGCATGATCGAAATGATCGACCGTGAGGCGGAAAATTGTCGTCAAGGAAAAACGGGACGTATCGTGGCCAAAATGAACTCTTTAGTCGATCAACAGCTGATTCAAGCTCTTTATCAGGCTTCACAAACAGGAGTTGAAATAGACTTAATTATTAGAGGAATTTGCTGTCTAAGACCAGGATTACCCAAAATTAGCGATAAAATTCGCGTGATTAGTATTATTGGTCGTTTCTTGGAGCATTCTCGTATTTTCTACTTTCATAATGCTGGGGAAGAAGAAATTTATATCGGTAGTGCAGACTGGATGACTCGTAATTTGAGCCGACGGGTGGAAGCAGTTACTCCGATTGAGTCTGGCGAAATCTTTAGCGATCTACAGGAAATTTTGGGGGTAATGTTAGCCGACAACCGTAAAGCCTGGGAATTGCAGTCTGACGGGACGTTTATCCAAAGAAAGCCCAAAAAAGACGAAGAAGCCAACAGCTCTCACGATATTTTTATGGAGATGGCACTACAATCTACAGGATTCTCGTCGAATTAAGTTAATTTATGAAAGTTGCCGTATTTAGTACCAAGCCTTACGATCGCCAATTTTTAGCTCAGGTTAATCAAAAACACAATCACGAATTACAGTTTTTTAGTCCTAGTTTAGACGGGCAAACTGTAACCTTGGCCGCTGGATTTGAAGCAGTCTGCGTGTTTGTTAACGATCGCCTGGAGCGTAAGATTATGGAGATTCTGAGTCAACAGGGAATCAAGCTAATTGCGCTGCGGTGTGCAGGATATAATAACGTCGATCTTGATGCTGCTCGTGAATTAGAAATTACGGTAGTTAGAGTTCCTGCCTATTCTCCCCATGCCGTGGCCGAACACGCGATCGCTTTGATTTTGACTCTCAATCGTAAGATTCATCGGGCATACTATCGTGTCCGTGAAGGGAACTTTGCTTTAAACGGACTGCTGGGATTCAATCTTCATGGTCGTACCGTGGGCATTGTCGGCACAGGTAAAATTGGTCGGATTACAGGTCAAATACTTCATGGTTTTGGCTGTCGCATACTGGCTTATGATTTAAATCCTCATCAAGAGTTTGCGGAACAATATGGCGAGTACGTGGCGTTGAAGGAGCTGTTAGCACAATCTGATATTATTAGCCTGCATTGCCCTTTAACCGAGGATACTTATCATTTAATCGATGACGAGGCAGTCAATTTGGTCAAACCTGGAGTAATGCTAGTTAACACTAGCCGAGGCGGTTTGGTAGATACTAAAGCAGTCATCAAAGGTTTGAAATCTAAGCAAATTGGACATTTAGCCTTGGATGTCTACGAACAAGAAGAAAAGATGTTTTTTGAAGATTTATCAGGTGAAATAATTCAAGATGATGTCTTTGAAAGATTACTTACTTTTCCTAACGTAATTATTACAGGACATCAAGCTTTCTTTACCGTCGATGCCCTAAATAACATTGCCGAGACGACTTTAGCTAATATTACGGCGATCGCTAATAATCAACCTTGTCCGAATCAATTGAGTAATTTTAGTTAGTCAGTTAGTCATTTGATTTAACAGCTTTTTAACTAGAGCGATCGCTTTTTGGTTCAGTTTCGCCAAAAATTAATACTTTTAATATAGAGCTAAAAAACCAAACTACTCCTGCAATTAAAAGCACCAAGAGTAGAGGTGCAAATCCAGCAAAGGGAGCTAAAATCAACATTAATAATAAGCCAAAAAGTATTGTTTTATACCAAATATTATTCATTTTAAATCTCGATGATTTTTATTTAAACTAATTAAAATCGCGCTTAAAATTACCTATCTTTAGTTATAAAAATTAATTAAGGAATGTAAAATTTGCGTCGTATTCTATATAAATCAAGCTTTTGAACGATTTTAGCTTTTGTGTGCCAATTTAGTACCTGTAATAACTTGGAGATAATTATTACTGAGTTGTCTCACCATAAAAATATATGGTGTTTAAGGAGGATAAAAATTGTGTCTAGTAAGTTACTTTCATTGATTAATCATTTGTTTACGGCTGTCTTATTGGTGGTGCTATTGTTTGCCTGTCAAAAAATATCAGAAGGCAAGAATTTTGAAGGGATTAAATTGGAGTATCCAGCCGATTGAGCTAAACTATTTTTAACTTAAAGTTGCTTGGCTATTCCCCTCTAACAGTTAATTTCCTAATTTATGCTTGGCTTACTATAAATTAAGATTTTTTCAACAAGATTCTTTTCACGTTAGAGTAAGGGGGATGATGGTTTAGTCATATGAAAGCAACAAGAGATATTCTAATTATTGGCGGTGGCGTTGTTGGTTTAGCGATCGCTATTGAATTAAAACGTCAGGGAGCAAAAGTAACCGTAGTCAGCCAAGACTTTTCTCAGGCAGCATCCCACGCCGCAGCAGGGATGTTAGCACCAATGGCAGAAAAGCTTACCTCGGCGGCCATGCTAGATTTGTGTTTGAGATCCCGTTGGCTGTATCCTGAATGGACGCGCAAGCTAGAAGAATTAACTGGGTTAGAAACTGGCTATTTGCCCTGTGGTATCCTCGCGCCAGTTTACGATCAACCTGAATCTACAGCCGACGATCGCCACAATAGTATTTGGTTAGATCGACAGGCAATTCAACTATATCAGCCAGGATTGAGCGATCGCGTAATTGGTGGCTGGTGGTATCCTGAAGATGGACAGGTAGATAATCGTTGTTTAATGCGATCGCTACTGCAAGCTGCTCAAACCTTAGGTATCGAGATCCATGAAGGAGTCAGCGTCAAGGCGATTCAACAACAGCAAGGCAGAGTCGAGGCAGTTCTCACTAATCTTGGACAGATAAACGCCGAGCAATATGTTTTAGCGGCTGGTTCATGGTCGAGTCAACTTTTACCTTTGCCTGTGCGCCCTGTAAAAGGACAAATGCTCTCGCTCAGGATGCCACAAAAGCTACATCAACCTTTCCCTCTCCAGCGTATTTTATACGGCAATGGTGTTTATCTCGTTCCCCGACAAGATGGCAGACTGATCGTCGGAGCAACAGTAGAAGAAGTTGACTGGACTCCTTTTAATACCCCCAAAGGGATTCAAAGCTTGTTAGATAAAACCACCGAACTTTATCCCGCCGCAGTCGATTGGCAAATTGAAGAATTTTGGTGGGGTTTTCGTCCAGGTACGCCTGATGAACTGCCGATTATCGGACGTAGTTCCTGTGATAATCTGTTTTTAGCTACAGGTCATTATCGCAATGGAATTCTGCTGGCACCAATCACTGCATCTTTAATCGCCGACTTAATCCTGAAACAAAAGTCTGACCCTCTATTGGCTAAATTTAGCGATCGACGTTTTTATCAATCAGCAAATATGACTCTAAGCAACTCTAAATTATCGCTTCAAATAGAATCAAATCCCCAGCCTCCCTTATCCCCTGGCACTACGTCTTTACTAGACGATCAAATAATTATCGAAGACGATCGCCAACTAACTATCGCAGGACGTACTTTTAATTCCCGACTGATGACTGGCACGGGTAAATATCCTAGTATGCAGGCAATGCAGCAGAGCGTGGCGGCTAGCGGGTGCGAAATTATTACCGTAGCGGTAAGAAGAGTCCAAACCAAAGCCCCAGGACATGAAGGATTAGCTGAGGCGATCGACTGGCGTAAAATTTGGATGTTACCCAACACCGCAGGGTGTAAAACTGCCGAAGAAGCCGTTAGGGTTGCTCGTTTGGGCAGAGAAATGGCCAAGCTTTTGGGGCAGGAAGACAATAACTTTATTAAGCTAGAGGTTATTCCCGATGCTAAGTATCTTTTGCCCGATCCGATAGGTACGCTACAGGCAGCCGAACAGTTAGTCAAAGAAGGTTTTGCAGTTTTACCCTATATCAATGCCGATCCTTTATTGGCTAAACGGCTTGAAGAAGTAGGCTGCTCTACGGTAATGCCTTTAGGTTCACCCATTGGTTCAGGGCAAGGAATTAATAATGCAGCGAATATCGCGATTATCATCGAAGAGGCGAATGTACCAGTGGTGGTAGATGCGGGTATTGGTACGCCTAGCGAGGCAGCCTTGGCAATGGAAATGGGAGCTGATGCCTTGTTGGTTAATAGTGCGATCGCACTGGCGAAAAACCCTGTAGCAATGGGACGAGCAATGGGTTTGGCAACCGAAGCAGGAAGGCTGGCTTATCTATCGGGAAGAATTCCGGTTAAACAGTATGCTACTGCTAGTTCTCCTCTGACTGGTACAATTAATTAGTCTCATGTGTCAACGGCATTAAAAAAGAGCAGAGGTTGAAAATGCTATTCCTCTACTCTCAATAACTATTCTGTTGATTTTAGTTAAACCTAAGCTTATTCTGCATTTTGACGATACCATTGAATGGTATTTTTTAGACCTTGCTTAAACTCGGTTTCAGCGACAAAGCCAAACTTCTCTTTTGCTCTTTGGGTATCTAAACAACGGCGAGGTTGACCATTGGGCTGATCGGTTTGCCAAACAATCTCCCCCTGAAAATCCATTAGCTCACAAATAGTTTCAACTAGATCTTTTATTTTTACTTCGTGATTAGTGCCTAAATTTACTGGCGCAGGTTCGTTATATTTCTGAGTCGCCATGACGATACCCCTTGCTGCATCAGTAGAATACAAAAATTCGCGAGTCGGACTACCATCACCCCATGCTGGTAACTGTTTGTCTCCCCGCTGCTGTGCCTCATACACTTTACGAATCAAAGCGGGAATTACGTGAGAACTACGAGGGTCAAAATTATCTTCTGGACCATAAAGGTTAACTGGCAAAAGATAAATCCCGTCAAAGTCATACTGTTGGCGATAAGCTTCTAACTGCACAAGTAAAGCTTTTTTGGCAATACCGTAGGGTGCATTAGTTTCTTCAGGGTAACCATTCCATAAGTCGTCTTCTTTAAATGGTACGGGCGTGAACTTAGGATAAGCACAAATAGTACCGACGCAAACAAATTTGGCTACACCTTCTTGGTAGGCAGCATGAATAAGCTGAGTACCCATCATTAGATTGTCATAAAACAATTCCGCTGGCTTTTCTCGATTTAAGCCAATTCCCCCAACGTGGGCAGCCAAATGAATCACAATATCTTGCTCTTTAACCGCCTGTTGGCAATTTTCCCATTGGCAAAGATCTAGTTCGCGAGATCGCGGTGTACTAATTCTGTCTATGCTTGCTCCAGCTAACAATAGCTGATCGACTACCTGCTTCCCCAGAAAACCAGCACCACCAGTAACCAGGATATTTTTGTCTTGTAAACTTAACATTGCTCATTAAGATTGGATTTGTAAATATTTTAGATGTCAAGTCGCTAAATGGCTCAAATTACTCTGAATACTTGAATACCTAATCAACGATTGTGGCGAAATTACGACGGTTTAAAGTATTATCTTCACGTTGGCCACCGTCGGGAGTAGGCAAATTAAGATTAATTAAATCAGCATTAACCATCAGCTTGACTAGCTCTTCAAAAGTTACAGAAGGTTCCCAACCCAGTTTTTGCTTGGCTTTAGTTGGATCGCCAATTAATAAATCTACTTCAGCAGGACGTAAGTAACGAGGATCGAAAGCAACATAATCATGCCAATTTAAGTTGACGTAGCTAAAAGCAATATCAAGAAATTCTTTGATTTCGTAAGTTTCTCCCGTAGCGACTACATAATCATCAGGCTGTTCTTGTTGCAGCATCAGCCACATAGCTCTGACGTAATCTTTAGCGTATCCCCAATCTCTTTTAGAGTCTAGGTTGCCCAAATATAGTTTCTTTTGTGTACCTTCTACAATGCGAGCAAGGGCTCTGGTAATTTTGCGAGTCACAAAAGTTTCGCCACGACGAGGAGATTCATGGTTAAACAAAATGCCGTTACAGGCGAAAAGATCGTAAGATTCGCGATAGTTGATAGTTTGCCAGTGAGCATAAACTTTGGCGCAAGAGTAAGGACTGCGAGGGTAGAAAGGCGTAGTTTCTTTTTGAGGAACTTCTAAAACTTTACCAAACATTTCTGAAGATCCAGCTTGATAAAATCTAACTTCAATTCCTGTCCGATGCTGGTAATCTCTGATCGCTTCCAACAAACGTAAAGTACCCATTCCTACGGAGTCAACGGTGTATTCAGGGGAGTCAAAACTAACACGAACATGAGACTGTGCGCCCAAGTTATATATTTCTGTAGGTTTGACCTCTTCTAAAATACGTCTTAAGGTAGTGCCGTCTGTCAAATCGCCATAGTGCAAAAATAGCTGGGCCTCTGGGCTATGAGGATCTATGTATATATGATCGATGCGATCGGTGTTGAAGGTAGAAGTCCGACGAATAATTCCGTGAACTTCATAACCTTGATCCAATAAAAACTCGCTCAAATATGAACCGTCTTGACCAGTAATGCCAGTGATCAAAGCTACTTTGCGTTCACTCATTTGTCTAATTTACCTACTTGCTATTTTGTAAATATTATGTCTTTTTCCCCACTATAATACACAGATAGTAAAATCTATTCCGAAATAGTACTGAAAAACAAAACAACCAAATGTTTTTGCTAAAATTGCACTAATTTATTAACCTAGTACTGTAAAGTATCTAGATTATTTAAGATCATTAAATTAAATGTTATTTGAGCAATTAAGCTAAATAATTAGTGCTAATAATCATTTAGCTTTTCAAGTTAATTTACCAAGAAAATATAATATTGTTGATTGGGTCTAACATAAGCGACAACTGATTTGCTATTTTATTAGCAACATTAGCGCACCATCTTTTTTTTGCAGAAATTTTTTGGAGTATTAGATCAATTACAAACTTTAATTCAGCTTAAATACGATAATACGATTAAAAATAATCAGTTTGGTATTTATTCTAAATGACCGAGAATATCGATCTTAGTAACACCAAGACAGCCCATAGTTCAATGTAGCGCTAGCAATTAGTAAGCTCCATTGTTGCGTGGAAAAAGCATTACACCAATTGTTTTGTAAACAATCCATAAATCTAGTACCCAATTGTGACTGGTAGCATAGTAAACATCGATTTGTACTCTTTTAGGGTAAGGAATATCGTTTCTACCCGAAACCTGCCATAATCCAGTAATTCCTGGTTTAATTTTGAGCACGGTATTGATTTTGCGACCATATTTTGGTAATTCTTCAGGTACGAGAGGTCTTGGTCCAACTACACTCATTTCTCCTTTCAATACATTCCAAAATTGGGGAAACTCATCGAGGCTGGTTAAACGTAGAAATCGACCAATTTTGGTAATTCTAGGATCTTGCTTCAATTTAAAACTATCCTGAAACTCTTGACGCATTTGGTCTGAGTCTTGCACGATCGCTTTGAGAACATCATCTGCATTATCGACCATCGTTCTAAATTTTATGCAGTTAAAAGGACGATGATCCTTGCCAATTCTTTGTTGAACATAAAAAATTGGCCCTTGAGAATTAAAGGCAACCAAGATCATTAAAATCAAATATACGGGAGAAAATACAGTCAGAACAAATAAAGCAAAAACTATATCAAATGTACGTTTAACAAAATTTCCGTTCAAAATATAAAAGGATAATTTCAACCGATTAGGATTGAATATAGATCGAAAACTTTTTCTAACTAATCCCTGTACAACTTTGACGGAAATAAGCTGGCTATTAGCAGTCATCTTACTCCTTCACACATCACACCACACTGTTCAATCATAAATCTATAAAGCTCTGATCGATTGATAATTTTCGCCTCAGGGATAAATATAGACTCTTAATTATTGTTTCCATTTTTGGTAACAATCCTCAACATATTTTAAATATGATTGCTTGAAAATGGTCGGACTAAATTTATTAGCTTGTAAACGACAATTTTCTGGATCGATTTTAAATTGAAATTGTTCAAAATTTTCCACCGCTTTAATTAAAGCTTCTGGTTGCTGAACATCAAAAAACAAACCCGTACCGTCTTTGGGACATTGACGAATATCTTTGACTGTTTCTAAAGCACCTCCCTTGCCATAGGCGATTACTGGTGTACCACAGGCTTGGGCTTCGACCAAGGCAATACCGAAGTCTTCACAAGCTGCGTATACAAAGGCTTTCGCTTTGGTTATGTATTGTTTAACTATATGATGCGGTTGCCAACCTAAAACCTGAACATGAGGCTCTGCTAGCTGACGTATTTCTTTTAATTGTGAGCCTGCTCCAATAATTACCAAAGGTTTTTTTAGTTGATTAAATGCTTTAACAATTAAGCATATTTGTTTATAACTTACTAATCGAGAAATTGTCAGATAGAAATCTTCTTTCTCGGGCTGAAAATCAAATTGTTTGAGATCGACTGGAGGATAGATTACTTTGGCTGGGCGACGATAGCAACGCCAAATACGCTTGGCTGTATGTTGGGAATTAGCAATAAAATAGTCAACTCGGTTAGCCGAAATAACGTCCCATTGCCGCAGACGATGCAGGATATATCGGGCAATAATTCCCTGAATTCCTCTGCCTTGGCGATCGCTTTTTAAATAATCAAAGGTCAAATCCCAAGCATACCGCATTGGAGTATGACAATAACAAATATGTAGTTGATGAGGATTGGTTAAAACTCCTTTGGCTACGGCATGAGAGGAAGACAAAATTATATCGTAATGATTAAGATCTAATTGTTCGATCGCCAGAGGCAAAAAAGGCAAATATTTTTGTACGCCATTACGAGCTAGGGGAAACTTTTGGAGAAACGTGGTTTTGATCTTCCTTTGATAAAGATAGCTTTCGGGGTTGACCGATTCAAAATCGATCAAGGCGTAGAGATCGACATCAATATGTTGCAAGATCTCTTTAACCACTAATTCTGAACCCCCTGTCGCTTTAGGAGTTAACCATTCATGCACGAAAGCATATTTTAAATCCACAGCTACCTAATAGATTTGTCGTGATTTCAAATAATGACCATATTACACACTAAATGGCATTATTTACGGAATTACCTCGTTGGCGTAAAAAAGACTATATTAATCGTTGGTCACTGGCTAGTTTGGCAAAGCGGTATCGGCTTGCGTAATTAGCTGCCACGCTAGATTAGCTAAATTATTGCCTACCTTTTGATGAGGTTTGAGATTAAGTCTGTCAATAGCAGCGTCATCGACTAAAAGATAAATAGCTTCATCTTGTTGCCAATATTGTTTGAGCTGTTCATCTGGGACAGGAATCACAACGCGATCGCTATAAAATTCTAAGGAAGGACGCAAATTATGATAAGCGGTATAAATATTTTGTTGAGGCGGAGTATACTGCTTGAGCATCTGAGCCAGGGGTTTAACTGGAAAAGCTTCATTTAACTCCCATAGCCAGTGATTAGAGTTGAATAACAATAGTAAAGCCAGATAAAAGCCAGTAATAATTACCGAAATAAAATGGCGATCGCCTAACCACACCATTGCCGATGCTAAAGTAAAACAAACTGTCACCACAATTAAAATTAAACTTAAATCGGTTTCTGGTGCTGTATTTACCCAGCCATAGTAAGCACTTCCTATCCCGCAAGCGATCGCCACTAGGCTTAAAGACACTTTTTGGAAGTAGTCAGCCTGGTTTTTTGACCAAGCCTTGCTCAAGCTAGCCCCAATCAGCAAAGATAACCCAGGATAGATAGGAATCACGTACCAGGGCAATTTAGTTGCCATTAGAGAAATAGCCAGGAGATAGATACTTGTCCAAACTAAGGTTAACTTGCCCCAACTAACGTAACGATTTTGCCATGCTAATTTAAACCCATAAGGCAGAAATATGAGCCAAGGAAGGCTATATTTAGCAATTTCCATTAAATAATACCAAGGTGGGCTAGAAACGTTACTTACAGGCTCCCAGATGCGATTGAATGTCTGTGTACCTAAGCTAGTCCCTAAAAATTCTGCACCGTATTGTAAATACTGTAGCCCATACCAGGCGAGCGCTGGAATGACCCCGAAAATAAAACCACTCCAGAGATATAAGCTTTGTAATAACTTGGGGCTATCCCAAGCAACAAAAATGAGGCTAATCGCCCCTAGCAACACTCCCATCATGATGCCCTTGGTCAAACACACCAAACCAATAGCCAAGCCAGCTCCTAGCAGCCAGGGTCGATGTTTACGTCCTCGCAATAGACACCACACCGCTAAACAAAACCAACAGGCGATCGCGCCATCGAGCATCGCTATGCGACTATGACGAGCTACTGGTAACAAAGTCAAATAAACTAAAGCCGAAAAAACGGCGGTTGAGCAAGAGGGGAAAATTTCTCTACCAATGAGATATAGCAAGGGAACAGCCAAAGCTGACAAGGTAGCGGGAACTACTCGCGTACTCCACTCACTGATTCCAAACAGCCGATAAGCAAGAGCGATTAGCCAGTGAATTAGTGGCGGCTTATTCCAATAAGGATCGCCAAAGTTAATTGTGGGATATAGCCAAGTATGACTACCAGGTGAACCACGCCAAATATTACGCGCCACTCCCGCCACAATACCTTCATCCCAGTCTCTAAGGGGCAGATTTGCGATACCAGAGGTATAAAGAACCACCGCAGCAACCAACAAGCCAAAAACAAATAGGCGCTCGCTATTTAATAGCTTGCTAATGTCTCCCCATCTCCCCATCAGTTCCAACCGATAATTTTAGTGTTTACTAGTTTATTTATTATTCAGGGTAGCCACTCACTGCATCAGAATAATCACTACCCGCGTCTTGATCGTTATCTCTTTTTGAACCTAATAGTTCCAGGCGATCGACTTTGATTGTAGGACGAGAACGCTGTCCTCCAGTGTTTCTATCTGTCCAAGTTTCAATTTTTAATGAGCCTTGAATACCAATTAATTTACCTTTTTGGACGTAATTCCCCGCTACTTCGGCAGTTTTACCCCACATTTCTAAATTAAACCAGTCTGGCTGATCGCTATTACGGCTGCGACGATTTACCGCTAAAGGCAATTTACACAAAACTGAACCAGAGTCAAAGTATTTTACTTCTGGGGCAGCACCAGCACGACCGACTAAATTGACAACATTAAGAGTCATGAGCTTATATTTATAGTACTAAGGAACTAGATAACAATTTTTTAGTCTAGCAAATTATAACCAAACGATATCTAAACTAAATGAAGTCATTAGATCTAGGCTTCCGATTACTTAGCCAGCAGACCAGGTTTTTGAAATAAAGAGCTGATTTTCAACCTATGCAGTTAGGCAAATACCAATAAAATTATTGTGGGATTTTTTTCTTAAGTTACGAGATCGAAGGGTAATGAAGCTGTTTCATGTCAGCGAGGAAGAGAATATAATAGAGTTCGTTCCCAGATATTCGGCTCATACTGAAAAACCTGTAATTTGGGCGATCGCCGAATCCAAATTAGCTTATTACCTATTTCCCAGAGATTGTCCGCGAGGATGAAAAATGCCCAACCTCGACCAAAATCAATATTGTGACGATTCGCCCCTACCTTAACTATATATTTTCCTCAATCCATTGTTTCACGGTTGCCACAACTTCTCCCATTGGTAGATCTTGAGATTCTTTAGTAGCTCGTTTGACCACTTCCACTTTTCCTTCAGCCAGCGATCGCCCCGTAACCACGCGATAGGGTATGCCAACTAGTTCGCTATCTTTAAATTTGACTCCTGCTCTTTCTTTACGATCATCAAGCAAGACTTCTACTCCAGCCTGTTTAAATTCTTCGTAGAGTTTTTCCCCCGCCGCCATTTTTTCGGTATCAGAGATATTCGGAACAATTACTACTACATGATAGGGCGCGATCGCCACAGGCCAAATAATACCATTTTTATCATGGGATTGTTCTACTGCTGCCTGAGCTAACCGTGAGACACCGATACCATAGCAACCCATCAATAAAGGTTCGGTTTTACCCTGTTCGTTAGTAAAGTTTGCCCCCATCGCCTCAGAGTATTTTGTCCCTAATTGGAAGATATGCCCTGCTTCAATACCCCGCGCACTCACTAAAATTTGACTAGGATCGTGAATAGCGCGATCGCCAGCTTTAGCTTCTTGGATATCTACCTTAAGTTCAGGTAGAGTGAAGTTATCACCCCAGTTTGCCCCGACAACATGATAGCCGACTTCATTTGCCCCAGTCACAAAGTTTTTGAGATCGACAACGGTTTGATCGATTAAACGCAGGAATCTGTTGGCGACGTTTTTTGAGACGTTGATATAGTTATTATTTAGATCGGGTGCAATATAGCCCAGGGGTAAAGATTTAGCGGCCCATTTCTGCTGCGCGCTGGCATCAGGTACAGTTAAAGAGATAATTGTTTTGGCTTTATACTGAGGTGCAAGTTTAGTAAGTTCGTTAGTCAGCTTAACTTCATTAATATCGCGATCGCCACGAATATTAATCAAAACTAAAACAATCATCCCGTTATCGTAAACGACTTCGTATAGAACATTTTTGACAATTATCGTCGGGGAACAGTTGAGTGTTTCGGCTAAAAGAGCGATAGTTTGTGTATTGGGGGTAGCTAACTTTTCATAGCTGCGAAAAGGCGATTTCTCCACATCTGGAGGCAAAGATACTGCTTTTTCGGTGTTGGCTGCATACTTACCATCTTCGGTATAAAGAATCTCATCTTCTCCAGCTTCTGCGAGGATCATAAATTCCTGAGACCCAGAACCACCGATTGCGCCAGAATCCGCATCCACAGGGCGAAATTCTAGACCGCAGCGAGTCATAATATTACGATAAGCCCGATCCATCGCTTGATAAGTCTGTTTTAAACTTGCTTCATCAACATGAAAAGAATAAGCATCCTTCATAATAAATTCTCTACCCCGCATCAAACCAAAACGAGGGCGGATCTCATCACGGAACTTGGTTTGAATCTGATATAAATTTAAAGGTAGCTGACGATAAGAACGAATTGTTTCACGGGCAATGGTAGTAATTACCTCTTCATGAGTTGGTCCTAAACCTAATTCTCTGTCTGCGCGATCGCTTAAAGAAAACATAATTCCCTCTGCTTTGGTATAGGTATCCCAACGCCCTGATTCTTGCCATAATTGCGCAGGCTGCAATTGAGGTAACAAACACTCCTGCGCCCCTGTTGCATCCATCTCTTCCCGCACAATCTGAGAAACCTTTTGCAATACTCGCCACATCAAAGGCATATAAGCATAGATACCGCTACCAATACGACGTATATAGCCTGCGCGGAGTAATAACTGATGGCTTGGTATTTCTGCCTCGGCTGGTGTTTCTCGCAGTGTCACAAACAACATCTCGTTTAGTCGCATGGTTAATTCCTTCGGTAAGCTTGCAGACTTCTTATTTTATCAGTCATCAGAATAGCTAAACGATATTATTGAATTAATAACTCAACCAGCAAACAGCGTTCATTGCCGAAGAATATCTTTATGTACTCCGAGTACATTTGGCGTACATAAGAACTGAAAGTACGGAGAGGGTGGGATTCGAACCCACGTTTCCTTTCGGAAAACTCGATTTCAAGTCGAGCGCGTTCGACCACTCTGCCACCTCTCCTAGAATGGCTTACCTATAATAACAGAGAATGTGGGTGACTCGTTGAGTCTAAATGTACTATTTTGTTTAAGGAAGACTAAATGTTAGATAACAACAAGTCATTAGAACTTACCAATTTTCAGACTCGAAGCCAAAATTGATCGCAACCATATTATTCCTCGCCAAGTGTAGTGAACTTAAGGTGAGTTAGTTCAAAGCAAATTTAACAAGTCTGAATAAATTTGTGCAGAGCTTAACATAGATGTCACAAATAACTGACAATTTTAACTATTAACTAAAAAGGGTCTAGCACTGCTAGACGCTTGGAAAAAGCAAATTTAAACTACAGTCTTGTAATAATTTTTAGTTGTTTGAAACAAATTGTTGATTAGAGATGCAAATATTTAGCTTCTGCTTCTAGCTGTTTAACTAACTTATTGTTTCCATTAGCTCTGGCAGCTTCTAGGCGAACGTTCAAACTTCTTCGCATACTTTCGCGGTGGCTGAGATGAGCATTTTTCAGGACTTCTTGACGTCGATTGTTCATGGTGGACTTTTTATTTTATAAAATAGGCTATATGGGTTGAATATATAAGCTAGCATTTTCACTCTAAGAAGAACTACTTATCTTTCAAAACTTAATAAAATTAATCTATTTTGTAGTTAATCATCTTTAATTTGCTTTTGTGACAGACAGCTTTCCCGATTATCTAATGGTTTCTGCTTTCCCCAACGGAGAAAAGCGGATTTCAATTCTTCTACGGTTAGCATCAGGATTGCGACTGGATGTGGCAAATTCTCCAGACGGAAGCTGTAGCTGTGCAGCGGAATAGGGACGGAATTGTACACCTTCTAGTCGACCTGTTTGCTGTTGCACTGTCTGTAATTCCTTGACCACCTCCAGCGCACGCATCAATCCCAAGTCAGCATTTGAACCAGCCTTAAGGTTGTCTACAGGCTGCTTTCCCTGCGCCACTTCTTCTAGCTGCTGGTCTAAATTTCCGTTACCAAAGTTTATCTGACCATCAGTATGTCCAATAATTTCAACTACATACAGGTTGCGCTGTTGACTAACACGTTCGATGCGATCTACCAAATCCATCGTAATGTAACTTTTCAGCTCTGTTGGTAGATTTGCGCTACCAGAATCGAACTGATATCCACCTGAATCTTGAATTACTACTACAGGAGGTGCAGATTTTAAGCGTTTTATTTCTGACTGGAGAATGTTTATACGACCACGACTTTGTTCGTTGCTACTAAGCAATAGTCTTTCTAAATCTGAAGAAGTTTTTTTTAGTTGGCGTACATTAGAAGTACTCTCTCCTAACTCATTTTCTAAGGTAGCTATTTCTCGTTGCAATAAACGCACCTGTCTTGAGGTATCGCTCAAGTTTTGCTCGGTTTCCTCAGCAGCATATTTGAGAAATAGTGATTTAAATAAAGCTAATAAAAGAAACAAGCTGATAATCATAAAAGCATTAGCCATCAAGTCGGTAAAAGACGGCCAGACATTTAAGCTTTCTGTAGCTTCATAACTGCGTAACTTGCGTTTTTTTGTCATGTCAATTAACGATTTTCAAGATGATTAATTTTAGGCTTTGGGGATTTGATTGACTAGTTTTGATAACTCTTGCTGAATTTCTTTCAATCCCGATCGCTCGATGAGATTTTTCTCTTGATTGAGATTGACTAAGCTAGTATATTGCTGGTTAATATTATTTACTTTTTGATTTAATTCGAGGAATTTTCTCGTAAGTTTTTGCATGGAGTCTAAATTGTGTTCAAAAGACTGAGTAGACTTTTGTAAAACTAGAGAAGATTGAGAAAATTGATTTTGTGCGATCGCTAAATCATTGGTTGCAGAGGTTAGCTTTTCGGGAAAACGACTATTATCTAAAACGTGAGCAGCCTGTTCAAAAGTTTCGGCACTATTTTGGATTCTCACAAAAGCTTTGGTCATAGATGCTTCAATGGTGTTGCCCAATTTATGTACCATGCTATCAAAGTCGCAACCAAACTGTCTAATAGCTTCTTCTAAGGAACTAATCGGCTGTATTTTGGGTAAATAAATGTTGTCGATATAGTCTTCAATAGAGCTAAGTAAACTTGCTTTAACTATATTAGTATTCCACAACATATTTAAGACTGTTAGTAAAGAACTACAGGCGATCGCAATTAAGCTAGTTGTAAAAGCAACACCCATTCCTTGTAATGGACGGTTCAATTCTTCAACCAAGTTTCTAACATCATTAATGTCAATTTGGGTAATTGTTTGACTTAAACTTGCTAGATTAAAAGTAATACCTAAAAATGTTCCCAATAAACCAAAAGAAAGCAGTAAATTAGGTAAAATGCGGCAGAGATGATCGATAAAATCGCATCCTAAGCCAAGTCCTAAGAAATAGAACTTTTCCTGGTTATACACTCCCTCAATTACTGAAGTAGTATTGAGTTGATCCCGATTTAGATTGCGATCGACAAACCTTTGTTCTAGTTTGGCGATCATTCTTGGCGTAGATTCTAGCATGACTCCGCTCAATAATCTTCTCGTTTTTTCGGTCAAATATTTTAAATGTCGATATAAACAATAACGTAATAAGATAGCGAAGATTGTCGGCAAAATTACCAGAAGAATTGCTAAAGCGACCAAATAGCCAGGAATTAAGCTAAAAATACTCAGTATTTGTTGCATAGTTTTAAACAGTGTTGGGTTGCCTATAATATTAAAGCCAGGATGGCTAAGTTTTTGAGAGGCTTCGATTCTGACATTAATCGGCTCAAATTAGGTAATATAGCAAGCGAACTATAGTTTAGGACATCGTACAACGCGCTCTTCTCAATGGGGGAAACCCCTGCAATATGCCCTAAAGGACTAGCTTCGCGTCACACTAGCTTCGCGTCGTCCTTTAGGACGGACTGTCTCACTTTTAGCTTTGCAGATTAAATTGGTGTGTTCTACTCAACCCAAAAGCGCAGTAAGTTATGAGCAATTAGCTGCTTGTCTAATTATGTTTATGTAGCTTTTTGAACAGTTTAAACTAATGATTTTGATGGTTCGGATTGTTCGATCGATTCAGTTTCTGGATCTAAAGCGTCAATTATGCCTAATATTTCTCTTTCAAAGCTAACCTGCGCCCGATTAGTTTTAGCCCCAAAATAAAAGTTATTATTCTGTTCCAATGCCCAAATTTGAGAATGAGAAAAGTAACTCATCACTACTCCCAGCATTAGCAGTGCAAACCCTGTATAGACAATAGGTACACCAGGATCGGCTTTAATCTGTAGACCAGTGCTGCCAATAATATCGATTAGCTTAATTTTAATTCCGTCAATATCTACACTTTGACCAATACGGATCGCGCTGGTTAATTCTCCCTGTTGGTTATAAATTAAGGCTGTTCCCTGTAAGTCCTTAATTAACATCGAAACACCAGAACTCATATCAGGTTTGGTAGGAATCCAAGTTCCCCAGATGTTTCCTGCACCAAGAGTATCTAACTTAGCTACTGGTAGCTGAAAAATAGGACTATTGTTCAACTGAACTCTAGCAGCAGCAATACTCCAGTTAGTCTGATACAAGGTAACGCCATCGTAACGCAAGGGCTTATTGACATGGATAGTTGACCGCTTTAATTCCTTACCGCGATCGCTTATTACGGAAAGATCGGAATAAAACTGATCGATATCTCCGTTATCGGTATAGTCAATCCAGAAGCGATTAACCTTAACTGACCAGTTATCAGGAATCTGAGAAGCCGAAAAAGGGCCTGATTCAATAATATTCTGAATTTTAAAAGTGTCCCCGCTGGCGATCATTTCCTGGGCAAAAAAGCCAGTAAAGATGCCCCACATTCCCCCTGCTAAGACCATTAGCATCCCAATATGTACGACAATCGGTCCAATCCGCCCAATAAGACCTTTGCGGGCATATAGAGTATTGTCCTGTTGCCAAATTTGATAGTTTTGCTTATTTAATAAAGGAATCAAAGATTTAATTGAACCCTGTTCTAATTTGGCACTGAGAGCTAATTTCTCAAACTGCTGCGGTTTTTGATAGTATTTCCATTTACGGGCAGCTTTAAGGGCAGGCAACTGGCGGGTAAAGGTACAGGCCGTCAAGCTAGCACCAAATAGAATTAGTAACGAAAGATACCACCAGGTACTATATACATGGTTTAGACCCCAGACTAAAATCACTTTCCAAGTCAAAAAACCATATAAAGCAGGAGATTCAGGGTAGTTTTCTTGGTAGAAAGAGAGGGTTTCAGCTTGCTCAATTACTGTACCTGCAATACTAACTACAGCGATCGCCAATAGCAAAATAATAGCTAATTTTAAGTTAGCGATAATGCCGAGAAAACGACGGAAGATTGAATTTGGTTTTAAGAGATTCATTATGTATGATGTTGGGAGTTGGTAATAGCAATGAGTGTCTTTAGAATCTAATTACAGGCAACCGAGACAACAGGGAAAAGATGCCAAAGCCGAGTAACAAAGCCCCACTGACAGGATTGATCCAGCTAGACCAACGGCGTAATTCTAAGATTTTTTTGATTGAAGCGGTAAATGTTCCTGCGATAACCAAGGGGGTAACGTAACCGATCGCATAAGCAATTAATAAACCGCCACCTAAAACTAAATCCTGAGTGGTAGCTACCCAAGTTAGCAGAGTTGCCAGTACAGGAGTACTGCAAGGAGAAGCAATTAAGCCAAAAGTCAGACCGAGTAAATAAGAACGCAATCCACGGGGTAAATCTTCAGCAATCCAGTCTGTTGCGCCCAAAGAAGGAAAACGTAACGGGAGAATTTCTAATAAATTTAATCCCATCGCGATCGCCACTAGACTGACAACGATTGGCAAACCGACACCTATTTGTCCGTATACTTTACCAATCGTCGTGGCAACAATACCCAAAATAGCTAAGGTAGTCGCTAAGCCCAAGGCAAACCAGCTAGACTGGGCTGCTGCCTGTAATCTGCCCTCAGACTCATAACCTCCGATGTACCCTACGGTAATCGGCAGCATCGACAGCATACAGGGAGTCAAGCTAGTAACCAGCCCTGCCAAAAATATCACGCCAATACTGATCGCGCTGAGATGAGTTAATTGAGAAGAGACTAGGCGATCGGCAAATCGCTCTAATAAATATATCTGTGTTTGTAAAAATTCCAGCATTAAAAAATTAATCGATTTAGGCCTACCCCTCTTGAATTCTATCAAAATACCTAAATTCTATAGATCTCAAAGCTGAAAAGACACTAAATATTAGCGGACGTGCTATCAAAGTTAAAGAACTAGCACAAAGAATCACAAGCCAATATGTTCAATAAAAATACAATTTTCTTAGTTTTATTACTGTTTATTCCCGTTTCCATTGCGGCACACTTTTTAGAATGGGGGGAGACTACCGTATTTATTACCGCAGCTTTGGGAATTATCCCGCTAGCTGGCTATATGGGTACAGCTACCGAAGAAATCGCCGTAGTAACAGGCCCCAATATCGGCGGTTTGCTCAACGCTACCTTTGGTAATGCTACTGAATTAATCTTAGCTTTTATCGCCCTCAAAGCTGGCTTAGTTGGCGTGGTTAAAGCTACCATCACAGGTTCGATTATCAGTAACCTGCTGTTGGTCATGGGATTTTCCATGTTGCTGGGAGGATTACGCTTTAAGGAACAGAAATTTCAGTCCACCGTAGCCCGTCTCAATGCTTCTTCAATGAACCTGGCGGTAATTGCCTTACTTTTACCTACAGCAGTACAGTACACATCCGCAGGTATCGAAGAACAAACGCTGCAAAACTTATCCGTAGCCGTAGCAGGAATTTTAATTTTAGTTTATCTTTTAACGTTACTGTTCTCGATGAAGACTCATGCCTATCTTTGTGATGTGGGCGATGTCGTTTTAGATGAGGGTGGAGAAGGTGAACCCAAAGTTAATTTGCCCTTTTGGATATCTATTTTGTTGCTAGTCACCCTAGCAGTAGCAGTAGAATCAGAACTACTCGTAGATTCTTTGGAAGCAGCCACGAGTAACTTGGGTTTAAGTGCCTTGTTTACTGGAGTAATATTACTACCAATTATTGGTAATGCAGCAGAACACGCCACGGCGGTATCTGTAGCGATGAAAGACAAGATGGATCTTTCCGTATCCGTGGCGGTAGGCTCAAGTATGCAGATTGCTTTATTTGTTGCCCCAGTACTAGTAATTGCTGGATGGATTATGGGTCAGCCGATGGATCTCAACTTTAATCCTTTTGAACTAGTGGCAGTAAGCGTAGCGGTGCTAATTGCGAATTCGATTAGTTCTGACGGAGAGTCTAACTGGTTGGAGGGAAGTTTATTGCTAGCGACTTATGCTGTAGTAGCGCTGGCTTTCTTTTTCCATCCAGTTGTTGAAGGAATGATTTAGCTGATTTACAGATATATATATTTGTTAATCTATTTGTCTTTTATGGGGATAGAGTCGTAATTCTTATCCCCATTCTCTTTATCTAATGGTTGATTAAAAAATACTAGACACTAAAAGTTGTGTCGTAGCAATCGAAGCAGGAGAAATTGAAGAACACGATCTTATAGATGTGGTCGCGTCTTCAGATATAAAATCCGAAGCTTGTGACGACCGTGCGTAAGCTTGCTTGGGATAAAAATGGTTGGTCAGACTATTTGTACTGGCAGCAGCAAGAGAAGAAAACTCTCAAAAGAATCAATCGACTGGTACAGGATACTTTAGTTTCTCCATTTGACGGGATAGGTAAACCAGAACCTTTGAAAGAGAACTCATCGGGTTATTGGTCGAGAAGAATTGATGAAACCAATCGACTTGTTTATCAGGTGAGTGATAAGTACATAACAGTTATTTCATGTCGCTATCATTATTAAATTGGTAAATCGATACAGCCAGAAAATTCGTCAATCGCTACAAAAAATAGATCGACTGTGGACGAAAAATAGTGGTAGACGGTTTGGTTTTACTCCTCACAAAAAAGCTTATTTAGCAACAGAAAATAACTTTAATGATTATGTTGAATCTACTTACGAAGCATTTGGCGATCGCCTTAGTTGGAGAATTTTTGGTTCTTGGAAAAGATATCAAGATTTTAATTTTCAAAAGATTGACACAGCGATGACTCCACAACCAAGAAAAACTAGAATTAGCCCTGGCTGACTACAATACGCGCGATCGCATTCAATCCTAATAATGCTCAAGCTTATGGTAATTTAGGCTTGGTTTATATGAAAATGGACAACACAGAAGCAGCAAAAACTAACTTACACAAAGCCCAAGAATTATTTATTGCTCAGGGTAATACTGCTGGTGCAGAACAAGTAGCTAATATTTTGCAGCAATTACCTTAATAGGAAACAAGTCGAAAGTACCACAAGGGTATAACATCAAAAGTCACATTGTCCTGCGGGAACAGGAAAAGTTTTCCTAGATTGGGCATTGCCCACCTCACCAATTATTTATATGTGTCTATTCTTCTACTGATACAGGCTGGAAATCAATCGTTAGACCTACTGCCTGTAATATCGAGGTTAATGTATCTAATGTTGGATTTCCATCTCCCCTTAGAATTCGATAAAGGTGCTGTCTTAATATCTTAGATTTATTGGCAATCACTTGAGTCTAATCTTTGGCTTCCACTACATTTTTTAACGCCAATAAAAATGCTTCTGTATTTCCATCTGATAATGTTTCATCCAAAGCAGCTTTTACAGCAGTTTTCAAATGAATAGACCACATTGATTTGTTTAAGTAATAAGTAATAAGGCAAGAAACTCATTACTCATTACTTATTAATTCAGCCCAGCATTTTAGCCTAGATGTGCTACTACCAAGTCTCTTCTTACTTTTGAGAATATGAATTGAAAAAGGTGGGCAATTAGCCCACCTTTATGATTAATCTATTTGTCTGATATTTCAATCAAATTAACGAGTTGTTTCTACCAAAACGTGTTCTTTGACTGGAGTAACAGTAGTCTTACCAGCTTCGTCAATATCAACTAGGGCATTATCGCCGTCATTAACGTGACCAGAAAGAATTGCTTCAGCTAGGCTGTCTTCCAGTAGTCGCATAATCGCACGACGCAGAGGTCTTGCACCATAGCTAGGATCGAAACCTTCTTCAATTACCTTGTCTTCAAAGGCACTGGTAACCCCAAGAGTAATCTCACGCTGTTCTTCTAGTCTGGCAGATATCTCTTCGAGCAAAATACCAGCAATTTGTCTAACTTCGGGTTTGGTTAGCTGACGGAAGACAATAATTTCATCAAGACGGTTGATAAACTCAGGACGGAAATAGTTTTTCAATTCTTGATTGACAAGATCTTTGATGCGGTTGTATTGCGCATCGTCTTTATCGCCAGAGAAGTCAAAACCTAAGCCACTACCACCTTTTTCAATCACTTTAGACCCAATATTAGAGGTCATAATAATGAGGGTGTTTTTAAAGCTAACTGTGCGTCCTTGAGCATCGGTAAGACGACCATCATCAAGCATCTGCAACATCAAGTTAAAGACATCGGGATGAGCTTTTTCGATCTCATCGAACAACACGATGGTGTAGGGCTGACGACGTACAGCTTCGGTTAGCTGTCCACCTTCGTCATAACCAACAAACCCTGGAGGAGAACCAATAAGCTTAGATACAGTATGGGATTCCATGTACTCTGACATATCTATGCGAATAATCGCATCTTGTGAGCCAAACATCTGAATCGCTAATGCTTTGGCAAGTTCTGTTTTACCTACTCCAGTAGGACCAGAAAAGAACAAACTAGCGATGGGTCGATCGCGATCGCCTAATCCAGAACGAGAACGGCGTAGGGCGCGAGAAACGGCTCTAACAGCTTCATCTTGACCAATAACGCGCTCATGAAGATTATCTTCAAGATACATCAATGTTTCTGATTCGGTTTCCGTCATTTTGGTAACGGGTACTCCAGTCCAAGCAGCGACAATACGCGCGATCGCTTCTTCATCTACTACAGGAGTCAAGGCTTCGGGATTAATGGTAGGCACATCTACCTGATTTTGTGACTTACCCTGCTGTAGACAGTGGTTGAGATGAGTGCGTGAACCAGCTTCATCGATCAAGTCAATTGCCTTATCGGGTAAAAAACGGTCTGTAATATATCTTTCGGAGAAAATTACCGCAGTTTTAATCGCTTCGTCACTATATTTAACTTTGTGGAAATCTTCGTAAGTTTTACGTAATCCCTGAAGAATTTCAATTGCATCTTCAATCGAAGGTTCACCCACCATTACTTTTTGGAAACGGCGTTCTAGTGCTGCATCCCGTTCGATATGCTGGCGATACTCATCTAGAGTGGTGCTACCAAGACATTGAATTTCGCCTCTGCCTAAAGCAGGCTTGAGCATATTAGCAGCATCCATCGCGCCACCCATTGCACCTGCGCCAACGATGGTATGAATCTCGTCAATCACCAGGATAATATTACCCGCAGCGCGAACTTCTTCGACAATAGACTTGAGCCGTTCTTCAAACTCGCCTCTAAACTTAGTTCCTGCAAGCAGCGAACCCATGTCCAGGCTAATTACTTCTTTATCAGCCAAGAGAGAAGAGACATCACCCTCAACAATACGTTGAGCTAATCCTTCGGCGATCGCGGTTTTACCAACTCCAGGCTCACCTACTAAGATTGGGTTATTTTTGGTGCGTCTACCTAGGATCTGGACTGCTCTTTCAATTTCTGGATATCTACCTACTACCGGGTCTAGTTTGCCTTGTCTAGCTAAGTCAGTTAGATTAATACTAAATTCTTTAAGCTTAGTTGTCTTTTCTCTACCGCCACCAAAACCGAAAGGATTATCTTTACTAGCAGTAGCAGCAACTACCTCGGCTTCGCCTAATTTTTTGATTAGATCGGTTCGCAGCTGTCTTAGGTTAACATTCTGTTTAGTTAATAATTTTACTGCCATATTGTCTGTCTGCTTGATGATCGCCAACAGAATATGTTCAGGACTAATAAAATTACTTTTCAACTGACGCGCTTCATTAAAAGCCTGTTCTAGGATTCTTTTAGCTTTGGGTGTGAAAGGAATATTAGCAGGGATAAACCCAGAACCTTTACCTACAACCTCAATTGCTAAATTTCTGGTATTATCGAGGTCGATACCCAAGTTGGCTAATAATTCTGCTGCTGTAGATGTTCCCTCTCCAATCACTCCCAATAAAATGTGTTCCGTACCCACAAGATTATGCCCTGTGTTTCTGGCTTCTTCTTGAGCGAGAACAACGTTTTTTATGGCTTTTTCATTGAAGTATTCAAACATAGTTTAGAAAACTCCTCTTTTTTTCTTTATTAATATTTCTTTATCTTCTGTCTTCAATTTATCGCTTTTAGTTGCCAAGCTGTAGTCGTAAAAGCCGTAATCTTTGCTAAATTTTGGTCAAATCGGTAATATCTATAGTTTGAGCTACATCTTATGATTGACGAAGGCTACATTAAATATCAATGTAATTGGAATCGAGCTTCAGCGATCGCTGAGGCGGAAATTGTTGAATTAAATCAATGGCGAACTAAGCTATATCAATTGGGTTTAATCGGTCAATACGACAATGGAATTGGCTTTGGTAATCTCAGTGTTCGTCTTGCCAATACTTCAGAATTCATCATATCAGGAACACAAACAGGGGGAATTGCCAACTTAACGGCGCAGCACTATACAAAAGTTACTGATTATAACTGGCAAGAAAACTACGTCACCTGCCAAGGGTTAATCAAAGCTTCTTCAGAAACATTGACCCATGCTGCTATTTATGTCGCCGAACCTGAAGTAAATGCGGTAGTCCATGTTCATCATCAAAAAATGTGGCGTAGACTGTTAAATCGCTTTCCTACCACTAATCCTGTTTGCGCTTACGGTACACCACAAATGGCACAAGAAATTATTCGATTGTGTCAACAACCAGCAACTCAACGACAAAAAATTATGGTCATGAGTGGACACGAAGAAGGTATTTTAAGCTTTGGCAAAAATTTAACTGAAGCTAGCGAAATCTTACTCGCTCACTTCTTAGCTATTTGATTTTTCACGTTTCATGTATTTAATGATTGTTTTGAGCATTGTCGGTATTGATTGACTAATCCTGGCATATGGATAAAATAAGCAAAGCCCAAAACATATTATGGAAGATGACAAATTGATCGCTCGACCTCGACTTTATCAAAAAAAGAATCGTTCCATCATGCTACCTGTGTTGGCAGCGATCGCTCTGCTACTTAGCATTATGTTTAGTTCCCCTGTTACAGCTAAACTGTTTGATGGTCCTGTAGATCGACTTCCTTTGGAACAGAGGGTTTCCCTGAAAAAAGGAGAATTAGTTTTTTTGGGCAAAGCTGGCGACTATACCTCTCGTTTGCTGATTAAAACTTCGATGGACAATGTATGGCAGGTTTTGACCGACTATGAAAATTTTGCTAAATTTATGCCTGGAGTTGTTAGCAGTGAGCTGATTGAAACTAATGGCGATCGCAAAGTATTTGAACAAATTAACAAAATCAAAACTCTAGTTTTCAGTATTGAGTCGAGAGTGAAGGTTGCCACCATCGAATCTTATCCCGAACAGATTGCCTTTGAAGCAGTGGACGGCGATTTAAAAGCCATGAATGGAAAATGGATGTTAGAACCTGTATCACCATATCCTAGTGCGCCTTTCGACCAAGTTTTAATTACCCATCAAGTAATGGTCGAACCTGGTAAAACTCCTAGCGACGGCATTTTTTTTAGTATCTATGAAGATCGTTTACAAGAAACTTTAAAGGCAATTAAGCAGGAGGTTGAGAAACGAGCCAAGCAATAAACCGAGCGAAGCTATTTTTGTTTATTGGTTAGCGTTAGTTGTCTTTTGGCTTCGTATAGTAACAAAGCGGTGGCAACACCAACGTTTAAAGACTCTACTTCATTTGCTAGAGGAATTGTTGCCTGCTGATCTGCCAGATCGATCAACTCTTGAGATAATCCTGCTCCCTCATTACCGAATAAAATCAAGCTAGGGCGGGTAAAATCTATTTCCCAGTAAGTTTTGTTGGCTTTGGAGGTAGTAGCAATAATCTGTACTCCCTGCTGCTGATGTTGTCGAGCTAGTTCAGGTAAATTTTGGCACTCAGCAACAGGCACTCGAAACCATTGTCCCGCACTTGAGCGAAGCACCTTTGGGCTATAAATATCGATGCTATCGGCACTGAGCCAAAGACCGTCAACCTCGGTTGCTGCTGCACTACGTAGGATTGTGCCTAAATTTCCAGGATCTTGCAGCCTTTCTAAGGCAATTCCCAGGCGGTTGAGAACGATCGCTGGTTTTGTCTTGGCACGAGTCGCGATCGCGACTACTCCATCTGGATTAACTGTAGTCGCGATCGCATTTAATACATCCGAACTTACAGGTTGAGTGGTAAAGTTTTTTTCAGCAATTATTCGGTACAGTGACTGATGATTTTGTTGCCATCGCTCTGTGTAAAAAACCGTATCTAATTTATAGTCCGCTTGACAAGCTGTTGCGATCAAATTAGTTCCTTCGATTAACAACAGGTTTTGCTGAAGTCTTTCCTTGGCGCGGTGAAGCTTACGAACCTGTTTAATTAAAGGATTTTGGATACTAGTTAAAATTATATCTTTCACTTAGCTGTTGACGAATAGCATTGTTCAAAGTAATACTTTGATTGCCTGATAGTGCGGAACTCGGGACTTGAACCCGAATGTTTTAAGCAAACACTAGAATCTGAATCTAGCGCGTCTACCAATTCCGCCAGTTCCGCAAAAAACCTGAATACACCAAAACTTATTATGATTGACTTTTATGTTTAATGTCAAACCCCAAAAAAATCTAAAATTGAATTTTTTTTACCCAGACTGTTCAATTAAATTTTTGAAGTCTATCTTTGTACTACGCAAACGCTGAAATTAATATATTTATTATCAAGAGGATAAAGCCATTAACTCTATCTTTAACCCAATCAAAACTCAAGCTACTCTCGAAGACTCTCAAGCCGTATTAGAAATTTGGGGACGCACTTCTCTCAAAGGAAATGTCAAGATTAGTGGAGCAAAAAATTCTGCCCTAGTACTCATGGCTGGGTCAATACTCTGTCCTGGCAACTGTACTTTACGCAACGTGCCTGACTTAGTAGACATCAAGCGTATGGGTCAAATTCTCCAAACTTTGGGTGTTAAGCTTCAACGAGAGGGCGATGTTATAGAAATTGATGCTACTAATATTAATCCCAAAGAAGCTCCTTATGACGTAGTATCTCAATTAAGAGCTAGCTTCTTTGTCATTGGACCACTTTTAACCAGATTAGGGACAGCTCGTGTTCCCCTGCCTGGAGGGTGTGCCATTGGCGCAAGACCAGTCGATCTTCACGTTCGGGGATTGCAGGCAATGGGGGCTAATGTTTCGATCGAAGACGGTATAGTTCATGCGAATTTGGTAGGTAGCAGACAGCGTTTACAAGGAGCTAATATCTATTTAGACTATCCTAGCGTTGGCGCAACAGAAACTATTCTGATGGCAGCTACTCTGGCAAAAGGTGAAACCAAGATTGAAAATGCAGCTCAAGAACCAGAAATAGTCGATTTAGCTAACTTTTGTCGCCAAATGGGAGCAGAAATTAGCGGAGCAGGAACAAACACGATCAAAATTCAAGGGGTCAGCAAACTAAGTTCTATAGACTATAACGTTATTCCCGATCGCATTGAAGCAGGAACGTTTCTAGTCGCAGGAGCAATTACTCAATCCGAAATTACTTTGAGTTGCGTTATTCCCGAACATCTAGCTCCCGTAATTGCCAAGCTAAATGATATTGGCTGTCAGGTAGTAGCAGAGGAGGAAGAAGGTACAGTTTTTGGTGGCAATATCAAGTCAAAGCGTCTGCGAATTATTCCAGGGGAACTACAGGGGACTGATATTGAAACTCTTCCCTATCCTGGCTTTCCTACAGATATGCAGGCTCAGTTTACCGCCCTGTTGAGCATCAGCCAAGGTAACAGCGTAATTAGTGAAACCGTATTTGAAAACCGTCTGCGTCATGTAGCTGAACTACAGCGTATGGGAACTAATATCCGCGTTAAAGGTCATCATGCGATCGTTCAAGGTGTCTCCTCTATCTCTGGCGCGCCAGTCATGGCAACAGATTTAAGAGCCTCTGCTGCTTTAGTATTGGCTGGTTTGGCTGCCGAAGGCAAAACTACCGTCCACGGCTTACATCATTTAGATCGGGGTTATGAAGACTTGGAAAACAAGTTTCGTGCTTTAGGTGCAAGATTAGAGCGTATTCTTCCTGAAAGTACCTAGAAAAAGCCTCTGGAATAGTAATTAGTAATCAAGACGATCGCACTTATAGATTTTGGCGTTGCTTATTTGGCGGATAATTGCTCATGGGGTTTCTCTCAAGGGCAATTGTCGCGCGATCGCACTTGCTGTTTCAGAACGTAACCAAGAACAAAGATAACTTAGGTTTTAGAGATTGCCTAATATATTCTCGAATCTCTAAATCTTTTGCTGCGCATAGGTTTCAAGATTAAGCTATACATTTTGCTCAAAAAGATGCATAAATCAAGAATTGCGATCGTATACGAAATATAGTTACTCCAATCAATCAATTCAGGTTGAATGGCGCTAGAGGTTAGAGAGGGAGGATTTAACTATGAGCAGTATCTATAAGAGAAATAATTGTATCGAGGAAAACATCGGCTTTTTCATTTCGTCACGTCAAGGAAAAATAAGATTAGCAGAACCAAAAAGATCTTGAAGGAAAAAAATTATGATCGTACTTCCATCTTGGTTATCTGTTAAAATCACTTAAATAAGGCACTTAATTACATTCTCAAACTTATTAGAAGCAATTGAGAAATTCACGAATAATTAATTCTTCCTTGATTAGTTAAAAATGCTGTTTTACGGAGAACTGGGCGAGCTTATAACTAATAGTTTCGTAACTGGTGATACAAGCCACTCAGTAGGATTAGTAGCGTATTTCATACATAGCTGGGTAATTAGTTGCAGTCAACCAAAGTAACAAAAAAAATATTTTTCAGTGAATTTTGATACAAAAAATTTAGGTTGTCTCCGATTAATGCTATAAAAATGGCATAGTTTCCTTCCCTAATGTTAAGCAGTTTGCAAAAATTCTCTTTGTAAACTAATCGCTCAAATTTTAGTCAATTTTTTGCTTATATTAAAGATAATATTAATACAAATAAACTATGTTTGTCTTCACACAAATCTCACAGTTCAATTATATTTTAAACTAAAAGCTTTAATAAAATTGCACGGATATGTAGTTTAAATTACCTTTAAAAGCTATGTAACTTGTTGTATAACACACAAAATCAAACAAATGTTTAGTTTATTAGGGTTATGCAAAAAGTAAAATATAATGTTAAGTTATAGAGAGCAAAATAGTTAAGTTAAAAAATATTACCTATTTTACAACTTAACTATTTTGCATAAAACTATCTTATAGAGTAATAATTGAAAAATAAAAATAACTATCAACCAAAAAATTTGCTTTTTAATTATTTTTTCCAAAAACTGCTTAAATAAACCGCTTAAATAAAAAACATTTTATTTGTGTTTTCCTGGTAACATAGGCTTTTTAAGATAAAAGAAGGGTTTTATTGTTTAAATACCAAAATACTTATCGGCTTTAAAGTTATGAAAATACTGCCAAAGGTAGCTAATTTTAAACGGCATTTACCTAGTCAATATAAGAAGAAAAGCTCTTTAAATTCAGTACCAGATTCAGATTCAAAACAATTAATCGCCAGGTTAGATTCAGAGCAACAGACTAGAGACGTTGAGCGGCTCAAAAATCTCATTTCCTCTTATAAGCTAGAGCTAAATCAAAAACGCAATTTGTTAGAAAAAGTTGAAATAGAGACCACAACTCATCAACTAATTGCCCAAGCTGAAGTACAAGGTCAAAAATCAGCCATAGCTTCAGCGATCGCCGAAACCAAAGTGGCCAGCGAATTATTAGCTCAACGAAAGTCTGAATTAACCGCTTATTCAACCAGACAAAAGCGCGTCCAAAATCTATCGGCATTAGAGCAAGAAAAACTCGACCAAATCACCTCAGAACTAAAAGAGCATCAACAGCGGCTGGAGAGACTCAAACCTCTGGCAAAAGCAGGGGCAATATCCCAAGAAGCTATCTTTCAGGCTCAACAGGCTCAACGACAGAGTCAACAACAACTAACTGACAACAAACTGCAAGGAATTAGTAATATCAGCGAACAGATATTTCAATCCAAACAAGCTCTACGGGAGATGGAAGCAAGTATTACTCAAAGTCAAGGAGACTTGGTTTCAGGGCAAAAAGAAGTTGAGCGACTTCAGGCAGAATTGACGCATAAAAAAGCGGAGAGACAGAGAATTGAGCTTGAGTCGCAACAGAAAGCAGAGCAGCTAAAGCTGGAAATCAATCAAACTGAAAGCAAAATAGCCGAAACCAAAAATCAGCTAGCAACTGCCCAGAGCCTGCTGGAAAAAAGATCTTTAAGATCTCCCGTGCCTGAGACTGTTTTATCTTTCAACGTGATCAATACGGGTAAAGTGGTTCAGTCAGGAGAAACTGTTGCCGAAATCGCGCCTCAAAGCTCTCCGTTAGTGCTTTCGGCTGTCTTGCCCGATCGCGAAGCTAGCTTTGTTGAAAAAGGTATGCCAGCACAGGTCAAGTTTGATGCCTACTCATATCAACATTATGGGGTAATTCCTGGCAAAGTAATTTCTGTCTCGGCAGATACGACAACCGATGAAAAATTGGGTGCAGTATACCGATTAAAAATAGAACTCAAACGCAACTATGTTACTAACGATATCAAGAAAATTTTGTTCAAACCAGGTTAAACAGCTACTGCTGATATTGTGATTCGGCAACAGCGAATCATTGATGTTTTGCTCGATCCGATCGAGAAACTCAAACAGGACGGCATCGATTTATAAAACCCAGATTGATTTATTCGAGAGAAAAATTATGTATCGCAATTTTAATTCTGCTAATTCCCAGCTCGACAAGGTAATGAGCGACGATCAGTTCAACCAAATAGTTGAAGCAATTATATCGGGAAAATATTCTTGGGCGTGTCTTTTGATTCTGCGCTTTTCAGGATACAACCCGTTGCACTATATTCCTTATCGAACCTACAACCGACTGATGAAACTTAATCGAGAGTCAGAGCCTCAGTTAGTGAGGGATAATACTGTAGCTCATCGCAGCCAGTCTCAATCGCCTCAAACGTCTCAGAAATCTGCGACCAAGCTCCGAGATCTATGTTGTTTGGAAGAAATCGATCGCCAGTCTCAGAAGGTAAAAGGTGGAGAAAGAGTATTCTCACTCTACGCAATACCCAATTTGATTTGGCAGAAATTTAGCAATAACTAAATAAAAGATCGGGCTTTAGTGATTTGAGCTATGACTTTTCTTAGCTCTTAGCTTTTTTAATTCAACATCGACTATTGCTTTGTTGCCTCTGAAAAAGTTTAAACAGAAACAGAGAATTACCTTTACTCAGACTTTTGAGCTAGAGGTTCAACAACTAACTTTTGCTGGTTTTTTACGGAGTAAGAGCAAGTGGATATTACAGCAATGAAATCGCCGTCTTCTGAGGATAGTTCAGATCGGCTGACAGTCTTATCGTGGCTGTTAAAGCAGGGTCAATTTGACTCAGGCAAAGCAGAGTTGATTAAACATTTGAGTCAACAATTTGAAATAATTTAGTTTCAATTGGGCGATAACTTGATGGTTCAGTCAGGTTCCTCGACTCATTCCCACAAACCGAAACCAGACTCTGGCTATTTCTGGCTAATTTGTGAAGGGCGATCGCGATTGTTGAGCTTTGATGTCGATAAACAAAGAGAAGTTTCCACTAATCTAATGGCAGAAGGGGCTATCTTCGGCGGAGAATCTATCTGGTGCCAAATTTTCCTTCCTTACAGGGTAGTAGCTGCTAGTAAAGTTAAAGCTGCGAGAATTTTTTTGGCAAAACTGTCTCCTTATTTTGCAAAACTGCCCGAGCTTGACCGAAAATGGCAGTATATGGCTCAGCAGCAGCAAAAATTAATCTTTTTAAAAACTCTAACGCAACTACGCTCTTTATCTAGCCATCGAATTAAAAAATTGCTGCCTCACCTAGTAGCAACCAAGATTAATGCTGGAGAATATTTGAAATCAAAAGGGCAGACTGCTCGTTTCTGGTTACGGCATGGTCAAATTAAAGACCGAACTATCAAAATAGGAGATTCTTGGGGATATTTAGAGTCGACTAATCATAATTGGATAGCTCAAAGCGATCTGTTGGTCTATCAATTGCCTCAAAAAAATTGGCAAATTTTCTCAGAACTTGCTCCTGAGCTAGTTACTGCTTGGTCAAAAAACCCTGATGCTCAATTCAGCCAAACACCATTAGCCAAAATTAAAAATTCTAATAGTGTCAGCGCTCTAGTGAATCTCAAAACTCCGAGCTTAAGTATTACCCATGTAGCTAGTCCCTCACCAGACCATTCTTCACAGCCTCAAGCCATAGATGATGAGGTTCAAGAAGTCGATTATCCTAGACCGATTAAGCGTCGTGGTCGATGGAAAACCTATCCTTTTATTGAACAGCAAAGTTCCTCTGACTGTGGTGCAGCCTGCATAGCGATGATTAGCCGATACTGGGGCAAGCGTTTGAGCATCAACTTCTTGCGGGAGATAATCGGCATTGGGCGTTCTGGAGCATCCCTGAAAAGTTTAGCTAAAGCAGCAGAAAGCATAGGTTATCAGGCTCGACCTGTAAGAGCCAGTCTGAGTCGTATTGCCGAGCAAAAACAGCCTTGGATTGCCCATTGGCAAGGGGATCATTATGTAGTTGTTTACCGCGTAAAAGACAATAAAATTTTGGTTGCTGATCCAGGGAAAAGCAAGTTTCAACTTTCTAGCTCAGAGTTTACTTCTATTAGTCAAGCTAATTCAAGGTTTGTATCATCCTCTTAGTGGTCAAGTTGCGATCGATGGACATAATCTAAAGCACGTTTCCCTGAAATCTTTGCGATCGCAAATGGGAGTTGTACCACAAGACTGCTTTCTATTTTCGGGAACTATCCTGGAAAATATTACGCTTTATTGAGCTGAATTTACCTTAGAACAGGCTATTGCTAGCGCTAAGTTAGCAGAGGCTCATGCCTTTATTCAGGCTCTACCTTTAGGATATAACACCAAGGTTGGCGAACGGGGTGATAGTCTTTCTGGTGGACAGCGACAGCGCATTGCAATCGCTCGTGCCTTTTTAGGCGATCCGCCTATTTTGATTTTAGATGAAGCAACTAGTTCGCTAGATACAGAGTCGGAACGGCGTTTCCAGGAAAATCTTACTCGTCTTTCTCGACAGCGTACTACCTTGATTATTGCCCATCGTCTTTCGACGGTGCGTAACGCCGACTGTATTGTAGTGTTAGATAAAGGTTTGATAGTCGAGCAAGGAACTCACGCAGAATTAATCGCCCAACAGGGACTCTACTATCAATTAGCCAAACAGCAGTTGAGTCTCTAACAAGATATCCATTGATTCTAATTATATTTTAATTATGATGAGGAGCGATCGCGATCGCTATGTATCATGTAGTTCAATTCACTATCTAGCCACTGTTTGAAAATGCGATCGATAATCTCTTGACGTATTTTGGCAGTTAGTTGAGCGGGAATATACTCCTCAATCTTAAATAAATGATACCCCACCTCTGTCTTAATTGGTCTAATGATTTCGCCGATGGCAACTGGAGTTTTAAATATAGCAGCAGCTATGTCTGGGGGATAATCCCAGCGATGTACTTTTCCTTCATAGCCACAAACATATCGACTGCCGATTCTGGCTTCTACTCCTAACTGTTCTAATTGTTGGCGACGCAAGCGTAGTTTTCTTTATGATAAAAACAGGGTAGTTAGACAAGAAACTACTTGAATCGAAAATTTGAGTTTGATATTTCCAACCTAATTATTTTTAAGCAAAACTGAACCATGACTAAATATAGAGTTTATCAGCAAAGAATTGTCTCACCCGATGGCAGAGCTGTTGCAGAAGCAACCAGCACCGTTATAACTTCTGGCGACAATCAAACTAAGGTCGAGCAGAGTGTTTCGGTAAACGTGACTCAAAACGGCAGTTTTAGTAGTAACTCTAGTAGCTCAACTTCAAGTTCTCATACTCGTGCTAACTAGCAGAAAATAATTAGCTGAATATCTCTAAATGTTTTTGAGAAGGGCGCGTCGCCTGAGTGTGAGGGACGCGAAGGAAACCTATGCTGTCAAAGTGTCGTTCGCGAAGCGTCTCCGTAGGAGATACCCGAAGGGCTATTAGCTATTAGCTATTAGCTTAAAACCCGATTTAGTACCTTAACTTGTTATCAATGCTTAATTGCCTAAGCAAAGTCACTAAAACTATAGATGCGATCGCTATTGCCAAAATAGAATGCTTCGACGTTTTCAACTATCAACATCGAATCCCCATCTTTAATGGTGAGAGTCTGGTTAGCAGATGAGCCGAGGGTAATTTGGTAGTCGTTTATATTACCCCATAGCTTGAGAACATCATAATCTTTACCGCCATTAATCGAAACTGTTGCTTCAAAACCGCCGATCTCAAAGGTATCATTACCGCGATCGCCGAAAATAGCAGCATTTTTAATCAAGCCTGACTGATCTTCTTGAAAATAAACTTCTTGAGTGGATCGATTAAAATCGACTATCGCTGCTTGGAAATAGTCATCACCTTGACCTAATTCAATTTGACTGTCTTCAACGCCAATATTGCTACCATAGCCAATGACTCGATCATTACCCTTTCCTGTCTCGATGTTACCGCCTTTAATGCCGATTGCGCCCTAGCCAATAACTTGATCGTCTCCCTGGGATGTTTTAATTACTCCCGAATTATCAATGCCGATGGCGATCACTGTTGAGGTATCGGCTATCGAATTAGTATCGGTTTGAGCATCTGAATTATCGGCAATACCAACTGCATCGGCTTTAGCATCTGCTGTAGCAGCTACATTATTAACTGCGATCCCGATAATAATGTCATTACCTCTGCCAGTAGCGATCGCGCCTGTATTAACAATTGCCACAGTATAACTTTCTGTAATAGCCAAGGATTCGGCTTTAGCTGTTGCTATAGCTATATCGTTAGCAATAGATTCTGCTTCAGCGATCGCCTGAGAATTACTGGAACTTCTAGTATTAGCTAACCCAAAAATTATATCGTCGCCTTGTCCTGTAAAAATTTCACCAGAGTTAAAAATTCCGAATGTACTTGTTTTACTATTAGCTATAGTTGCGGATGTACTTCTAGAAATAGCTGTCTCAATTTGATTGACAACTTCAGAATCACACTCTGTAGATAAAGCGGCAATATTGCTAGCAAAGGCAGTAGCTTCAGCCTGACTATCTGCCGAGGTACTAGCTAGACCTATGATCGTATCATTACCATTACCAGTAGCGATCGCACCTAAATTATCAATTCCAATAGCCAGTGCATCGGCTATAGCAATAGACTCACTATTGACAATGGCAGAAGAGTTATTACCCAAAATTACCGCGATTTTAGAGGTAGCCAGAGACTCACTGAAATGCTGAGGCATTAGCTACACCGATCAGGCTGTCATTGTCTCTACCAGTGCTAATTTTATTTATATTTTCTAAACCGATAGCTACAGCATTAGTTTGGCTGTTGGCAGCAGCAGAAAATATACTTTCAGAAACATATTTAGCTTGAGATTGTACCTCAGAATTATCGACTATGTTTTCAGGATAAAATAAGTCGTTTTTGCTACATTTCCAGCTAGGTCTTTCAATCCCAATAACCTAGGATAAAGAAATTAATATACCATCAATAGCTACCCGATTTACTAGTGATATATTTGGAAAAATGTTATTTATTTTACTCACAATAACTTTCTACATATTTAATCATTTTGCTCAATTAATTATGCAGGCTATTAGAGGTTTTATTTATCAAGATCTGATGAGTAATTAGCTAGATAAATAAACAATACGTTAAGTTTTCATGTCCTTTTAATCAAGCAAATAATATTTTTTGATTAAAAACAACCAATTACTAAAATGCTGTGTTGACAATACCGTTTATTTAGAATTTAGAAAATGTGCTTTGGATGATCCTGTAATCGGGTCACTTAGGAATGTTAAATATTGCCCTCAGTACAATTGTCAATTATGCGATCGCTGGCTACATTACAACTTTTTATTGAAAGCAGTCTCGCCATAGTCTCAATTAGGTTTCTGCTTTAAATTTAAAAGTTGGCTGGCTAATGATAGTGATGAGAATGAAACTATGCCTGATGAGCTAAGAGATTGCCAGCCAATTAATTTTTGATTGGCACTTTCAATTAAACTAGCAATAATATTTAGCTGCTTTTTTTTGCCAGTATTTTTAGCTTTTTGTTTCACTACCCTGCGATCTCTTCTTTTTACAAGACTACAAAATATGCCATTAAAAAACTGACTCAAATGTAAGAAGAAATTACCACCTACATTTTTTAAAGTGGTCGTCAAGTATGTTCCTGATGATAGAAACTAGAGGCGGTATCTGCCCATCGCTTAAACGCTTTACTAATAAGGAATTGTCGTTCCAGAGATTAACTCTAGCAAAAAAGGCGAAAAGTATCTGAGAAAGAGGCGATGCGGCTCTACTGCGAATGTTATGTAAGCAAACCCACTATCGTATTTGCTGCACGGGAAGGGAGGTTATCGGTGGTCTAACTCAAGTTAGTTACTTAAAAGCTCTCTCTAAGAACTTTCGGTTAGCTTTTTTTACTCTTGAAATCCATCGCCGATGAGTAGACAAAATTGTTGAATAAGGAATTGTCGTTCCAGAGATTAACTCTAGCAAGGAAGGCGAAAAGTATTTGGGAAAGAGTCGATGCAATATTTGCGCTAACTGCTGCCTGATAATAAACTCGATTATCAGTTTTTTGTTAAATGACGGGAAAA
This sequence comes from Coleofasciculaceae cyanobacterium, assembly GCA_036703275.1. Classification (NCBI taxonomy): domain Bacteria; kingdom Bacillati; phylum Cyanobacteriota; class Cyanophyceae; order Coleofasciculales; family Coleofasciculaceae; species Coleofasciculaceae cyanobacterium. The sequence goes on from DATNPK010000082.1 coordinate 115,909, forward strand.
CATTGTCGCTTAGTTCTACTACAGCATGAGCATCGGACTTTCGCCGCTCAGTAAATTTTGCGCTCGCCATAGCTAGATTATCTGAATATTCATTCAATAGTTCATCAACGATCGCGGCATCTTCCATAGCTGAATTACAACCCTGTCCAAGAGATGGAGACATCGCATGAGCAGCATCTCCAATGAGTAAAACGCTGTCCTCGTAATGATAGTGACTACAAATAATGGTTAAAATACTGGAGACTGGTCGATTCAGAAACTCAATTGCTTCTGATTCCGATATAATTTGACCGATTTCTGGAAAATGTTGCCGAAAGAATTGTAAAACTTCTGCTGCCGTGGCAAGGGTAACTACAGAATTGCGATCGCGAGGAAAGGTAATTACACCGCTCATCGAGCCATCTAACTGATGCACCATCAATACACCAGTACCGTTTTCTAACCTCCAAGCGTGAACATAGCCTGATTTCAATTCATCTGTAGCAGTTTTTGTGGAAGTTTCCACGGAATTAGGCAAGAAAATGGATTTGTAGTCAGTGGGAATGTATTTTTGCTCCAACTCAAATAATTCTGTCGAAAGAAATTTTTCTCTAACTATTGATTTCGCTCCATCTGCGCCGATTAATAAGTCATAATTAATCGTGATTTCTGCTGTCTGATTCTTTTGAAAGGTTGCTGTTTTGCTGGCAAAATCGAGCTTAGTACATTGATGGTTAAAATAGAGATTGAGACGACTTTGATCGTAGGTTTTAGTTGACTTTTGTAATAAAGCGATCGTTAATTGAGTGCGGTCAAGAATAAAAATGGGATTTCGCCTGGGAGTAAATCTTGTCTTACCATTAGTTTGATGAAAAACTGAACCAGTGCTTTCGACGCTCATTCCTGTGACTATTTCTACCAAACCTTCAATGTTACTCAAAGCATTGATTCCTCTTGGATTTAGCGAGATCAAAAAGGTTCTTGAGCTTGAAAAGACAATGGTTTGGGGGTCGCTACGACGTTCGTAAATATCGACTTTATAGCGATCGCCACGACGTAATAAATAGTGTGCTAAAAGTACTCCACTGGGCCCTGCACCGATAATTGCGACTGTCTCAACCATAATCAATTTCCATCTGAAAAATAGTTTAATTACAAGTTGGTGGTGAGTCTGGCTTTTCTAAGCAAAAATTTCATTACCGTTTCTTCTTTAGTAATAATGTCGGTTTGCCCTTCCATACCCAATTGAATGGCACACTGGTTATTTTCCTTGCCTACAGAACTATTATTTGGCTCAATTGCCACTTCATAAAAAGCTGCACCCGTTTGTTGACTAGGAGCATTAGCGGTAGAGGATGTATTAGTATTATCTCGTTGAGGAAAAGCTGCATCGGGAGCAATAGCTGTAAGTGTTCCTTTAAGAGTGCCGTAATCGGAATAAGGACAAGCAGATACACGCATTTGAGCTACTTGACCTTTTTTAAGTTTACCTATTTCTTTAGCAGGAACTGAAGCTTTGATGGTTAGCTTAGTATCACCAGGAGCAATTTGAGCGATTTCTTCGCCAGGGCGTACAGTTTGACCAGGATTGCGGAGATTGAGCTTAGAGATAATGCCGTCTGTGGTTGCAGTGATTATAGTTTGCTGAAGATCGGTATTTACTTGCTGTAGTTCGCGGGCATCTTTGTCTAATTGCTGGTTAATTTCAATTTGTTGTTGAATCAAAGCTTCTTTTTCTTTATTTAAAGTAGCAAGACTAGCTTTACCTGTAGCTTCAGCTTCGGTAATTCGAGACGTGGCGATCGCAATTTCCGCATTACTGGGATTTAAAGCAGTTTGTGCGCCTGCTAATTTAGCTTTGGCTGCTGCGGTTGCCTCCTGTTGCTGCTGTAAGGCTAATTGTACTTCCTCCAATTGATCGCGTGAAATTGCCCCTTCTTTGGCTGCACTGCGATAACGATTCAGTTTGGTTTGCGCTGCATTTAAAGCCGCTTTGGTTGCTTTTAAGTTTGATTCGGTTTCTTGAACTCCTGCTTTGGTAGTAATTTGTTTATCTCGATATTCCCGTTCGATGCGATGAAGTTCTGCGATCGCACTAGCGACATTTCCATCAATACGGTCAGTTTCGGCGCTTATTTGACTATTAAGAGCATTAATTTGCGCATTAATTTGCACAAGCTGTAATTGTGACTGTTGAACTGTGTTTTGTAATTGACTTTTTTGGGTTTGCAAACGAGAGTCACCGATCGTGGCCATGACATCTCCTTGTTTAACAACCTGATTGCTTTTAACGGCAATACTCATTACTCGTCCTTCTGTAGCAGCCTGAACTAGGCGTAATTCACCTTCAGGACGAATCAGGGCTTGTACTTTGACAGTTTCTTTATATTTAGTCACTGAAGCAATAGGAATCGCCAAGGCAACTACGGCAACGATAAACAGTCCGCCAAACATAGTCCAACGACTAATCGGGGGCAGAAATTCGTCTTCTTGAACTGTGGGGAGGAATTTGGGATTGGAGTTGTTAGTAAGCATGGCATAAACAAATAGGTAATGGGTAATAGGTAATAGAGAACAAATTATCTGTGTTTATCTGTGTTCATCTGTGGATAATTCTTTAAAATAATCAATTGCTCTCAAAATGTGGCTGTAGCAATTTAGCGGTGAGAGAGAGAATGTCCGTTAAGTTCGAATAATGGTCTTTTAGTAGGGATAAAATCATCGAGAAAATCTAAATGATCTCCAGCAATAGAGCGCAATTGCTCGGGAGTACCCTGAACTTTTAATTGTCCTTTTTCTAGCATCACAACCCAATCGGCACGGACAATTACTCTGGGACGATGACTAATTAAAATAGTGGTTTTGCCCCGTCGATGAGCAAATAATTGTTCTAAAACTCTGGCTTCACTGACTGGATCTAATGCGCCAGTAGATTCATCTAAAATTAAGACTGGGGGATCGGTGACTATCGCTCTGGCGATCGCTAATCGTTGTTTTTGACCACCAGAAAGGTTTGCCCCAAATTCTCCTAATACGGTTTGATATTTATCGGGTAGTTCGCTAATAAATTCATCAGCACCAGCGATTTGGCAGGCTTTAACAATTTGCTCGAAGGTGAGATCGGGATAACTGAAGCGAAAGTTATCAATAATTGAACGACTCCAAAAGTGGGCTTCTTGGGGTAAAAGTACTACCTGTTGGCGCAAACATTCTATAGAAAGATCTTGTTGATTATAAATTCCGTAGCGAACATTGCCAGATTGTACTGAATATAAACCAGCAATTAGTTTAGCGAGGGTACTTTTACCGCAACCAGATTGACCAATTAAAGCAACTACTTTACCGTTAGGAATAGTTAAGGAAAAGTCCTGTAGTAAATCAACTCTTCCCGCATGATGAAAGTTTAAATTATTACAAATAATATCGGTATCGCCTGGAAGTTCTGCCCAAGGTTTTTTAAAGTCATTTTCATCTTCGGGAGTGGCTTCAATTACTTCTGTTAAACGTTGAATGACTACTTGTGCCGTAATAAATTCATCTGCTAGTCCAATGGCACTACCTAAAAAGCCGAGAAAATTACCGCTCATGCCGTTATATGCCAGTAATTGACCGATACTGAGATCGCCCTGAATTACCAGATAGCTGCCCAACCACAATAAACCGACGGAAGTGAAGCTAGACAAAACGCTGGTAATACTACCGCTGTAAAGACTCAGTTTCATCGTATTCCAGCCGAGATTAGCCAAGCGCCCATAATTACCTTGATATTCTTGCCAAGCTTGGGGTGTAGCCTGAGTGGTTTTGAGTACCTGTACTCCGCGAAACGTTTCGACCAGAAAGCCTTGATTTTCTGTACCCAAAATGATTTGATTGCGAGTTTTTTGCCGTAGGGCAGGTAGAAAAACTAAGTTGACCAGAGTAACAATAATAAAAGCAACAATCGAAGCGACGCTGAGTTGCCAACTGTAAAATAGCATTGCTGCCAAGGAAACCACGGCAATAAAAAATTGACTGGGCAAACCAAGCACAATTTGAGATACCAAACGATTAATCGCACCGACATCCGCAATGCGACTAACTACTTCTCCGCTGCGTCTGCCTTCAAAATAAGAAAGGGGTAAATGTAATAATTTGCGTCCGTATTCTAAAATTAGTCCCAACTGCAACTTTTGCCCAAAATGACCAATTAGGTGAGACTGAATTAGCCCAACCACAGTTCTAAACACGTTCATCACGATAACTGCGATCGCAACTGTAGCCAATAATTGAGTATCTCCTCTGACTAAAACATCATCTGTCAGTAATTGCATCATGATCGGCGAAGCTAGAGACAGCAAACCTACCGCAAAATTAATCGCGATCGCCTGGGCTAAAATCCAACGATAGGGTAATACTCTTTTGAGATAGCGTCCAAAGCCTCCTAAACTTCCCTTTTGGTCTTCTTCTTGTTCGTAAAAGCGACTGTCATCGGGAGTAAGTAACAACATTACTCCATTGCCCCACCCAACGGTTAACTCACGACGAGTCAGATAGCGAATACCAACGCCAGGGTCAGCAACAATGTACTTTTTGCCTTTTTTACCGTATAAAACCACCCAATGGTAGCCTTTCCAGTGAATAATAGCTGGTAAAGGAATTTCAGATATGCGATCGATAATCTCTGTAGTTGCTTTAACTTGACGCACATTAAAGCCGAAAGCCTCTGCACCTCGGTTCAAACCTAACAAGGTAGTGCCTCTAGCACCCGTACCTACAGCTTCTCTGACTCGACTAATCGCAAAGGTGCGTCCGTAATGTTTGGCAACGGTAGCAACGCAAGCAGCCCCGCAGTCTTCTTCGCTGTGTTGCAATACGATTGGGTGTTTCATGTTTTTGCAGTAAGTAATTTAAGATCTGGTTTTTTGAACTATCTGTATAGTAGAAATCAAATCCCTAAAAAACGTCTGAAAAACGTCTCGAACTGCACCTAGACTTAATGGATAAATTCCTGCTGACTTTAGTAGATGAACTAAGTTAATTTCTCTATGACTAAAGTTAGAATTGAAAAAACCAAGGTGCGTCAATCTTCAATAACACACCCAATGCTATTTCCTTAAGTTCAGTCAAATAAACATTTTAATCTAGGATTTCTGCAAAATAATTTGCTTTGACATATGCAGAACCTTCAGTAAAGCCTCGACGATAATAAAGCAAAGCAGTAAACAGTAAATGTTTGATTGGGTCGAGATTTTTATGTATAGCGTTTTGCCATCCTAAACTGTAAAGCTCATAGCTCAAATAGCCAACGCGCTCAATCTGCATTCTATACCTCCATTTTTTCTTAAATGATCTTGAGTATTAAATTGATTTATTAGGTTACGAGCGATCGCATTTAATAACGCGCGATCGCGCTTACTTCTACGCTTGTTTTGTTGAACTATGTTATGGATTTTAAAGAGGAAATTTCCATTCCAAATTATAGAGAGAATTGGACTGATTGTTGATCTTAGTCATTGTTTTTATCCTAATAATTTGGGTTTACTTTAGTTATCTACCAGGCAAGAGTTGATAAAACAATTAGTAGTTAGTTAATTAACTTTTGCTTTGGTTTTTAACTATCTTGATCATAAAAAATAGAACTACTAAAAACATCTGAAATAAGTCCCTAACCTTAATCAACTAAATATATATACGGCTATAGCACTTTAGTTATAGTTAAATCGCCACCAGATTAGCTGCAAACCATCCACAAAAAAAAGACTCTTTGAGAGAAGAGCCTTGCTGAAATATTCTAGTCACAGAATTAGAGTGTGGTTGCGGAATAAGTTGGCAAAATTCAGTGTATTAAATCTAATAATTTCATTGAGTAGTGGGACGGTAGAAGTAATAATCGGCGGTGTAAGGCACGGCAATTTCCGTATTTTGACGATCGCGATCGCAACTTTCTTTAGGCATTACACCACCAGTTGTATGCAAACGCTGAATCCATTTTACGCTTGCCAATCTGCCATTACCTTGAGCAGATTCTATTTGCAGCAAAAACCAAGGAATTGAGTCATTTGAGACAATCTCCTCAGCTTTTATACCTGCGGTGATTTTACTACCATCGTTTGCTTCCCAGGTTGGGCCAGCGTAATGCGTTCCCAAAACTTCGCCCTGAGAATTAAATAGCTTGGCATCAGGAGCTTTTAAAGTCCACTCAAACTGCGATCCTGGGTTTGTATCCTGATTGCAAGTATAAATTTGCGCTCCTTGAGCCTCAGCTTTAAGTATGAGTTGTTGCCCAGTTGGCACTTGCAAATTTTTGGTTACTTGAGGATTGTCGTTAAGGTTACCACGAGCGACACTGCATAGCCCTAGGCTAATTACAGAGGCAATGACGCTAATATTTATCCATGAAAATTTCTGCATAAAAATTCTTGTGTTAATTGTTATTAAACAGTTCTGGGGAAAGATTTCGTATGGGCGATCGCAGTTATTAGAGTTATTGCTAAAGTTTTAAGCTGATCTTTTTACAACTTTGGACTATGGCAGGGCTTTAAAAGAGGATATTTCCTTGCCAAAATCACCAGTATTAACAGTTGTACCTGGCCCTACGTCAATGTATTTGCCCCCAAAATTTATATCCTCATAGAATCTCCATGTTTTATCATTAAAAATAGCAATAGATCCAGTAGCATCATTAAAACCAAATTCCCTTAAATCTTCTATTTTTTTATTACTGGCAAATCAAAATCCTTGTTTGTTTGATTCGGAGTATAAAGTCACATCTGTAACTGTTACTGCTCCACCAGAAATAGCAGCAGCAGATTCAGGAGAAATATCTTAAACACATTCAACGTTATGGAAATATTTTGATTGATTATTGTTTTTAGACATAAGTTTTTTCCTAATGATTTCAGTTGATTTTCTTGGTTTACCAAATAAAAGTCTTTGAAATAATTAGTAGTTAGGTAATCAACTTTTACTTTGGTCTTTAGCCATGTTTATATTAAAATTTTGAGTCAAATAAAGCATCTAACAAAGGTCTTTAATCTCTATCAACTAAATGAATATACGCTCTAATACTTTAGTTGTTTAGCCAAGTAGATTTTCTATCACTAAAGTCATAGTCATAATATGAAATTAACAGTAATAAGAAAAAAAAGACCCTTAAACGAAAGAGTCTTGCTTGAATATTGTGTTGTGTAGATAAAATTATGGATGGCGCGATCGTCATCGGTATTTATTAAGGTTGTATGGTTTCCATATCATAGACGGATCAACTTAACGGAAGTAATCCTATCATCATTAGCCCCAAGATTATAACTTCCTGGTGCTAAAAAACCTGTATCACCACCTCCGTCATCAGTAAAGAACTGCCATGTGCCCCTGTTAACTATGATTGATGAGACGGTATCGTTAAAAGTAGTTTCCCCACCATCAGGAAGCACACCAATGTTAACAAACTCTCCAGCAGCCCCGTTAGCTGTTAGCACGTCACCTGATAGACCCAATGCCTGTCCTTGCCCGTTAGGGTCTTTGTGGAAAACTATATCTGCACCTATAGCACTGGAATCAAAAGTTGGCCCTGCAGCACCAATTGAAACTGCACCACCAGAATAAGAAGCAGCAGTTTCAGAGGAAATATCTTGAACAAATTCGATGTTATGGAGGGAATTGGATTGAGTGTTAATTTTAGACATTCTTTTTCTCCTAAGTGTTTGAGTTGATTTGAGTTATCTACTGAGCAATAGTTATTGAGATAATTAGTAATCAGCTCAAGACTATTTGCTCTAAACAATACAGAACAGTTAAATATGTAGAAGCGTATTCTATACGTCCTAATAAAATTGAGTGGTTTCACATGAGGTGCGATCGCTTTCGGAGATGGTGTAGCAAATCGCGTTATTTTTTAGACTAATCTATAGCCTGGAAAGAAGAGATTGATAATCCAAACTCGCCAACATCCATAGCCGTATTTGGTCCTACATCTATATAATTTCCCTGAAAATTGGCATCTTCGTAGAATCTCCAAGTCTTACCATTATTAATCGAAACAAATTGAGTAGCGTCGTCAAAACCATATTCGCTTAAATCTTCTATTGCTTTATTGCTATTAAAGCTAAATCCTTGATTGCATGGTTCAGAAGTTAAACTCACATCTGTAACTGTAACTGCACCACCAGAATAAGAAGCAGCAGTTTCAGAGGAAATATCTCGAACAAATTCGATGTTATAGAGAGAATTGGACTGATTGTTAATCTTAGACATTATTTTTCTCCTAAGTGTTTGAGTTGATTTGAGTTATCTACCAAGCAATAATTATTGAGATAATTGGTAATTAGTCAATGAACTTTTGCTTTGGTTTTTAACTATTTTTATTTTATGAATTAGAGCAAAACAAAACATCTGAAAAAAGTCTTGTGATAAACATCAGCTAAAGAAATAGATTGATTTTGACGTTTGTCCAGGTATTCGGTAAAACTTTCTCAAACTTTAGTCTTGGTTAGCAATTATTTCTTCGCACTAAAGTGATAATTTTTTATGACCTTATGAGTATTTAGGGTTTAATAAAGGAACAAATTGTTGTCTCCAGCTAAAGTTATGAACTCTTGGTGGAAAATTCAACCCAATCCTTTTCGCTTTTTATTGCTCGCCGAATGGATAATGCTAGGCAGTTGCGGTTCTCTAGCTATCATCGAAGCTTTTCAAGACCAAACTATACCGGTTGAACATATTTTAATTCTAGTTTTGCTCGGTTCTATGGGTTTAGCTTTGCCTAATGGTTCTCTTGCTTTTCGGGTGATTTATACGACTATCGAAATCGGCTTAATTGCCATTGGTACATCATTAGGCTATCTCCATATCTTGCCTACTTTATATTTAATTGTTGTTATCCGTAGTTGTTTTTTGTTTGAATCTGTTGGTCGTTGGGTAGTTGCTGGTTTAGTCTTGATCCTTTTTTTGCTTGATGAGCTACGTTATGCCCAGCGAGCTTTACCAGAATTGCCTGAAGAACAGTTTGAATTTATGATGCATTTGATGGCACAGACTTTGGTTTTTGGTTTAGGAATCTTTTTTGTCTTGCAGCTGGTCAATAAATTACTAGTTGAACGTCAAATAAAGCAACAACTTGCTGTAGCCCACCAACAATTACAGGACTATTCCCAACAAATTGAAGATCTTGCTGCCGTACAAGAACGCAATCGCATCGCTCGCGATATTCATGACTCCCTGGGACACGCCTTGACATCCCTTAATATTCAACTGCAAACAGCGGTTAAACTCTGGCAAAAAAATCCTGCTCAAGCCCATCCTTTTCTGGCACAAGCTCAAAAATTAGGAGCGATCGCTATGAAAGAAGTACGTCAATCAGTTGGCACATTGCGAGCAGATCAGGCAGATGAACAGCCTTTAAAATCAAAAATTTGGGCTTTAATCGACAATCTTCGTTCTGGTACTGGTCTAACTATTCGTAGCAAAATTGCTCATTGTCCTCAACTATCACCCCAAATAGAAAATACTATTTATCGTATTGTCCAGGAAGCTTTGACGAATATAGCTAAGTATGCACAAGCTACAGAAGTAGAAATTAAGCTTAAGGTAATTGAAACAAAAGTATATCTAAGTGTTCAAGATAACGGTAAAGGATTTGAATTAAATCAAAACAAGACTGGATATGGACTACAGGGTATGCAAGAAAGAATTAATGCTGTTGAAGGTTGCTTGCAAATTCAAACTTCGCCAGGGGCTGGCTGTCGAATTTTAGTAGAAATTCCTTTATCGAGAGTTATTACCTTGTCGCCTTAAGCTAATTTAAATTCAACTTACTTGCTAAACAAAGCGATCGCCTTTTTTGCCTTTTTTTATTTGTCCCAAATAGCTAATTAACCTATTATGTAAGTAAGAAGAATTACCCAGATGTAGTAAAAATAGATGATTCGCCTTTTGCTAGTAGACGATCAAAGTCTTGTTTGTCAGGGATTAGCTGCAATGTTATCACTGGAAGAAGATTTAGAGATTCTTGGTACGGCTAATAACGGTCAAGCAGCTATTGATTTGGTGGCTAAGAAACAGCCAGATGTGGTTTTAATGGATGTGCGAATGCCGGTGATGGATGGCAGAGAAGCCACGAGAATTATTGTTCAACAATTTCCCCAAGTCAACGTAATAGTTTTGAGTACTTTTGATGACGATGAATATATTGCTGATGCTATCAAAGCGGGAGCAAAAGGTTATTTACTCAAAGATATGCCCTGCGAAGAACTAGCCCAGGCAATTCGACTTGTTCATAGTGGCTACACTCAATTAGGTCCTGGATTGATGGAAAAATTGCTTCAAGGAGTCTCCCAACCTAATGCTGAGCAATCCAAGTCCCTGGCAGCAGAATTAAGTCAATTGACTAAAAGAGAACAAGAAGTGTTGTCCTTAATAGGTAAAGGTCATACCAATCGTGAAATTGGTCAAAAACTTTACGTTACAGAAGGAACTGTTAAAACCCACGTTACTCACATTCTCAACCGTCTTAATCTAAGAAACCGATCGCAGATCGCCATTTATGCCAATTCTCTGGGGCGTTGCTGAACAAATTCAGGAAAACCCGCGTCTAAAAAACTCGATCTAGATCGCGATCGAGACTTTAACTTTGGTAGTATTATTGTGATATTACGGCAGCTAATTCTTGACGGCTGACACCAGTAATAAATAAAGCGCGAATGGTTAGCTCTAAAGATACTGATGGATCGTTCTTTTCGATTTTGGCTACTCGCGATTGAGAAGAGTCCATTAATTCTGCCAAAGTAGCCTGAGATAGCTTTTGATCTTTCCGTTTTTGTTTCAAAAACAGAGCTAGTTTAACTTTTAATTCTACAAGCTCGGATTCGGCAGGAGTTAAATCAAGAAAATCACTAGCATCCTCGACAGCCCAACCAGCAGCCTCTAATTCTCTGACGTTTTTCTGAATCCATAACTTTTTTCTCTTAGATTAAATCTCGTCATATCGCTTCAGTCTTTTCTAACATTGCTTAATAACCGAGTGTGGGGTTTTGTTGGTTTTTTTGGCAAACACATCCACAATCACGATGGCATCAGAATCTATACGATAGATAATTCGCCAAGTTTTATCTTCATCATTGATTCGTAACTTATGACACCTCGCTCCAATAGTAGGCATTGGGCGCAATTAGGGTAAAGATAGGGATTGGTCAAGTTGTAGCAGTCGCAGAAAATGTAATTCCTTTTCCCGTTCGTTCTTTTGTTGACCCAGATCATGAGTGAGGAATTGAGTTTTAAGAATGCTATCGAAGCAAAACGCGCGATCGCTATTAAACGAGTACTAGCCCGTCAGCTGGCGGAGGAGATGAAACGACAAAACCTGACTAAAACAGAGATGGCGAAGCAGATGCAGACCTCCAGGGCGCAATTAGATAGACTACTCGATCCAGAAAAGACAGGAGTGAGCATTGAAACTATCACCAGAGCAGCTTCGGTAGTGGGTCGTCAACTGCGAATCGAATTAGTGTAAGCTAATTTGGATTTCTCTAATTAATACATCAAAACGTCCAATTTTGATGCACACTTTTAAATACGTCCGTATTAATGACTAGTCAGAACAAAGTTACTAATGCCAATTGCGATTAGGCGGAGCCAATCGCCTGATGCTTTCATTAATATATGGCTGTGGGTTGAGAGTTAGTGAGGCGATCGGTTTAACTTAGGATGATTTCAAAAAACACGGTGACGGAGGTAAAGCGACGGTGTTTGGTAAGGGAAGTAAAACTAGGATTGTTTTGATACCAAATAAGTTATGGCAACAGGTAAAAGAGTTTGAGAAGCGCGAGGAAGCGTTGCCCGTGCATGATTTGCGACGCGAAGCGAGTCCTTTAGGGCGAAGCTTATCCTAAAGGACTCGCTTCGCGTCGCGGGGGTTCGCCCCGTTGAGCTTACCGAGTAAGAAATACCATCGAGTTAATCAGTACGTCTTTATTAGTCGCAATCATAATCAGATGGATGTAGTGTCATCGGATGATTAAACGAGCCTGTATCTTCACGTTTTCAGGAAAATCTACCGTCAGTTCACCATTCAAGTAAATCTCAGCCCCAGGATAAGCTTGGTGTAGTTCCTCTAGTTTGGCGATCGCTTTAGCGACGGACATTTTGTAGAAGTAGGAGCAGCAAGAATTCCTGGCGATCACAATCTGACTCTTGCCTATGTTGGATACTTTGGCTTACCTCTTAAACCCTTGTATCCCAAAGAAGGACTTTATATGATAGTAGAAGATGGTCAACGCCTCTAGTTTCCGCGGACGAGCTAGCCAGAGCAGTACCAGCAGCGCAGATATTGGAATAGAAAAAGATTAACCAAGGTTCAGATCGTTTACCCTTAGCTTTTGCCGATATTTTAGCTGAAAAAATTCCTCTTGGCGATCGCGTTACTGACATCGAACAGACATCTCAAGGAGTTCGAGTATTGTCTCAATCTGGACGAGAAGATTGGGGTGATTGCGTACTCTGCACCGTACCTTTGCCAGTCTTGGAGCGCATTATTTTCAATCCTCTATCCGCTTCCAAACAAACTGCTCTTGATGAAGGTTACAACTATCGTCCCGCTACCAGAATGTTTGTAGAATTTCCCGAACGTTTCTGGTCGAAAGAAAATTTGAATGGTTGGGGAATTTTTCGCGATCGCTGTGAAGAACTTTGGCAACCAACGTGAAATCGCCCTGGTAAAACATCCAATAACCAGTCTCGAATTGTAAAAGCCTCATCTAAAGAACTGGTGGGCAAATCTACAATGAGATTTCGGCATGTTTTATAATCTTTTTGATAAGTACTGGGACTGACTTGAGGCTTTTTATACCGTTGAAGATATTTTTTCTTTTTCTGAAGCGGATTTATATTTTTCTAGGGTCGTGTCAAATTATTTCCTGGAAAATATTTTGTTCGATCTCTGCTGCCTTCAGCTCGGCAAATTTGCGATTGTTCGGAGTATCAGATAACCTTAAAGAAAAATAACGACGCTTACCAGCAAATTGGAAGCGCAACTGCAATCGATTGTTAGAATTAATTATTACTACAGAACCCTTCGATGTTTTTCTAGGAGTTTTAGATTGCATAACAATTAGCTTGAATAGTACTTTTGTATTCAAATTTTAACTGGTGTAAACGAATTTTACCAGTAATTTTTACACCAATTATTTACCAAAACTTGCCTAAAAATGCCCAATATAAAATTACATTGCGGAATATTCTGCAATGTAAATAGGCTCTCAATCCCCTGATATAGAATGAACCTACTGCTATTTCTAAAGTGTCAGAGGGGAGACTTGAACTCCCGACCCTCGGCTTATGAGTCCTAGTACAAATCCTTTCATAGCAATTATTACACGATTTTTGAATTGTAATTACACCCAATTTACACCCAAATAAAAAAAGCTAGTTTTATCCTTTACAAAGATTGTTAACAGCAAATGGGCATTCTAGAAACAAGTTCTTTTTAACAGACTTGCTATATGCTGCCTTCAATTTTTGAAACCTGTATTCCTAGAGAAGAAATACTAGCAGGAGAACTTTCTGTCGATCTGTTCGCTGCCAAACTACGATCTGTAGTAGAAGGAAAAGCCCCTCAGATATATCAGAATAGTGAAAGTTTCTTTGCCAATACCTTTGCTACAGATGGGATTAAAACCCTTATAAGTGAAGTATTTAGCAGGTTAACAGGCAAGTCATCAGGTTCACCTGTGATCAGGCTAGAAACTAGTTTTGGTGGTGGTAAAACCCATGATGAGATAGCTTTATGGCATATCTGTAAAGAAGGGAACAGAATTCAAGGTTTAGAAAGATTTGTTGAACCGAATTTAATTCCCGATCGCACTGTACAAGTTGCCGCAGTTGATGGTAGAGATTTAGACCCCGAAAATGGTATTCATCATCCTAACGGCATCATCACTACGACTCTTTGGGGAGAAATTGCTTATCAAGTTGGTGGAGTAGAAGGGTATCGATTATTACAGGGAAGCGATCGCTCTGGTATCAGTCCTGGTACGGATGTTTTAGAAAGATTATTAAATGGTGAACCGACGGTAATTATCTTAGATGAGATTGCCCGTTATTTACGTGCAGCGAAGGCAAAACAGATTGGCAGAAGCGATCTTGCGGAACAGGTTGTAGCATTTCTATTTTCCTTGATGGATTTAGCAGGAGCTTGTAATAACTTAGTTTTTGTCTATTCCTTGGCTTCAGCTTCCGATACCTTTGCAGACGAGACAATGGAGTTGCAAGAGTTGATTCGTGCTTCTGCCAGACAGGAAAGAGTATTGAGTCCTTCTACTGATGTTGAGGTCTACAATATTGTCAAACAAAGGTTGTTTAAGAGTGTAGATAGTCAGGCTGCATCACAAGCTGCATCTGAATATTTGAGTGTTTATCGTAGTACTCGCGTTAATCTTCCCGATGGTTGCAAAGACGCTAGTTACTCTCAAGCGATCGCTCAAAGCTATCCGTTTCATCCTGAATTATTTAATCTTTTAACTAAAAAAATTGCTTCCATACCAGAGTTTCAGAGAACTAGGGGGGCATTACGGTTATTAGCCCAAGTCGTCCAGCATCTTTGGCAAAATCAAATAGAAGATACGCCAATTATTCATCCCCACCATATTCCTGTGGGCAAAGAAAAGCAAATTACCGACGATTTAACTTCTCGTTTACAACGCTCATTAATGCGATCGCCGATTGGGGCTGATATATATAATCCTAGTGGGAAACAGGCTTATGCTCAAATCCATGACCGTCAATGGCAAGACGCAGGTAAGCCACCGTTTTCTAGTTGGGTGGCACGGACAATATTTTTAAATTCCTTGACTCAAGGTACTTCATCAGGGATTCGTCGTACAGAGTTGAACTTATCTCTTTTAACCCCTGGATTAGAAGCAAGTTTCATCGACCAAGCACTAGATAAATTAGCTCAAGTAGCTTGGTATTTAGATAATGACCCGATTACAACTCTTGCTAGGTTTAAAGAAGAGCCTTCAATCAACAAAATTGTTACCGAAGAAAAAGAACAGGTAGGACGTACTGAAGCGAAGGATTACTTAAGAAGTCGTCGTGATAGTATTTTTGCCAAGAAAATTTTTACTCCCGTATTTGCTCCTGAAAGTCCTGGAGATGTAGATGATATTCCCGATGAGATTGCTTTGTGTTTAATTGACTTTAATGAGGCAACGGTTAAATCGTCTACCGATAGTCCCCCAGATTTAGTGCAGCAGATTTTTGATAATACGGGCGAATCAGGAAAGTTTCGGGTGTTTCGCAATCGTCTCTTGTTTTTGGTCGCTAATCATCAAGAACTTGATAAAGCCATCGATAATGCTAGAGAATATCAAGCAATCCGAAATATCTTGGGGAGTCAGACCAGATTAGAAGATTTATCAGAAACTCAGCAGAAACAGCTTAGGGAAAGAGAAGGCGCAAAAGACTTAGAGGTAAGAATTTCTCTCACAAATGCCTATCGTCATCTATTTTATCCAGCCAAAGATGATGTCAAGGCTCCCAATGGTTTGATGCACTATACTTTACCTCCTCAAGACTCCAGCACCGTTAAAGGTAAAAATAATCAGCAGGATGTCATCCTTAAGGCGCTTAAGGACTGCGAAAAAATTAGAGCGGAAGATAAAGCAAGTCAACCATTTGCACCAGCTTATATTTTGCAAAAGGTATGGTCAAAGGGATTGGATCATTGGTCAACTAAAGCTTTAAGAGATGCGTTTGCCAAGGATTTAAGTCTCAATATTTTACTCCCAGGGGAATTAACCACTCTACGGGAAACTATTCGCAATGGCTTACAAGATGGTCAGTGGGATCTAAAAATTGGAGACAAAGTTTATATCAAAACTGATGGCACATTAACGTTTCCTGACACCATTGAATTTAGCGATCGCTTTATCTTATATCGTCGGGGAATTCTGCAACCACCTGAACCGAGAGTTATTGAATTAAATGCTCAGGTGATGTCTAATTCAGAGACAGAAAAACCTGTTAGGATTCGCTGGAAAGCTAAGGGAGCATTAAAGATTAGTCTCCATCAGGATGGTACTTTAATAACCCAACGGGGCTTACAAGCTGCCGAACCTGCGTCGGCAGACAGCCCCTCAGAATTTCGTCCTTCTGATGAATATGAAACCAAGATTAGGGCAAACACTATTTTTCGCCTAGTTGCTGACTACGGAAACGGAGAAACCGCAGAGCAAGAAACTAAGGCTATTGTTGCCCAATCTGGCAGGGTTAAAGCTACTGGAGGAAATTATGATCCTGGCAATGACCATGAAATCACTGGCAGCATCTTTGAACATCGATCGCCCCTGATCGAATTAGATGGCACTGTTAATAAAGTTTTCAATGATTTAGCCGATCTGATAGGCGATCGCAAAATCAAAGAGATCAAATCTCTGGAAATCTCAGTAGACCAAGTGATTGACTATCGTAAGCTAGGAACGACGATTCCTTTATTGAGTCGTTTTCCCGTAACTATCGAACAAACCTCGATGCTGCAAACAGTTGACGATCAGTTTGTGAAATTGGAATATCAGGGACAAGTAAAAGGATTTCAAAGCTTCTTTGGCACAATTAATGGATTACTCAACAATCCAGCAACTCAAGCCAATGTAAACCTCAAATTAATTATCGATTTTGGCGATCAACCTATTGCCTCAGAGGGTTCAGAACTCAATACTATCCAGCAAGCTCTTAATCGGAATCCTGTAGAGAGAATCAGTTTTAGTGCGGAGGTTAAATACTAATGCAAGAATTTCAATTACGAGTAATTCCTACCGAAAACAATAATTTTGCCTTGGAACTATACCAATGTGCTTATAAGAAAGCAGGAGAGAAAAAGCGTCCTGCTGCGAAAAAAATTGGCTGCCTTAAAGGTGATACTTTAAATCTGGTTAAACAAAGTATTTATCAGGTACTGAAAACTAATAATTACGACCCCCAAACCCTCTCTTCAAAACGTCAAAGTTGCTATACTTTATCGGAAGAATCGGGAGTACAAACAGCAATTATGTTTCAAGTTTTGCAACCCCTGTCTCAACCAGAGAAAATTAACAAGATTGCAACAGGAATTTCAGCTATGAGTAATGAGGAAGCTCATTATTGGTTTGCCATGATTGCTAATGGAAGGCGAAAAAATGCCTTAAAAGCTTTAAGGGTTTTATTTGAAGACTAGTCGCTGCGCTTCAATTCAAAGTTCAAAATGTAGAATTCAAAATTAATTTCCTTTCTTACTTTATTCTGAAATTGGGAAATTAAAATTGGCGTTGGTGAATCCAGGTATGATTTTTGAGATTTGAAAGTCTTAATTGAATTTAAAAAGCTAATAGCTAATAGCTAACAGCTACGAACCGAAACATTTTGTACGTCATACGTTAAATCACCAACGCCTTAAAATTCAATCTCTTGCCACTCTTTTGCTTCAGCAAAGCGACTTAGATGTTTTACGTTGGTAGTAGCAATAACTATATATCTACCTGGATATTCTTGCTCTAGCAGCTTGTACTGGGCGCAGATGATTATGTCAGCATCAAGGCTTTTGTTATCTGCGGTGGGTACTCCTTGTATACGGGCTTCTGCCCAAAGGCTAGCAGCTTCGTTTAAAACTGTGTTGCTAACAGGTAGAAAATCGATAAATTCAGCTAATTTGTTGAGATTATTTATTCCTTCTGAAGACAAACCTCTCATGGAATTCAGAATTAGCGATCGCCTTACTTCGTAATCACAGATCTGACTGCTGACAATATATACTCCTTTGGCTAACAGGGCATATAATCTTTCTCTTGCTGCTGCTACTTCAGGTGAAGAATTCGGATTACAAAGTTTTCCAAGTACTCCAGAATCAATTAGGACAATCATTTAGTGTTCGTATAGTTTTTGTCCAACTGGTCTTTCTGAATCGATTGTCTTCTTAAATTCTTCAAAAGCAGCTTCTTTTTCTGAGGATGCGGGTTCTTGTTTTTTGCTATCGATCCACTCTCTCAGTTTTTTCAGCTTAGGTTGGTTTTTGCGTAATTGTTCTTCTCTATCCCACGTACCATTAGCCTTGTGCTTCGACTTCACCTTGAGATGTTCCTTAACTGATGTTGCTTCTTGGGAATCTAAAACGATCGCTTTTTCACAACCTTCTAAAATTAAATGATATTTTTCGTTTGCTGCCTTCTCATCGGGAACTAAAGCAACAAAGCGATTTAGATCGATAATTTTTCCACTTGGTAATTCTATCGTTGTGGTCATATTGGTCAACTCCTTTACTGATAAGTATTCAAAGTTAATAAATGCCGATCGCAATTTAAATTGCTCTTTGAATCTTGGCTAAAGATTGAGGTGTAATTGCTCCATAAGGACCTCGCTCTAAATAAAGCTTGCGAACCGCAGATATATTGTCGCATAAAGCCAAAGAAGCCGATTCTAGCCCTCCTTCTCCTGCGGTCATTAAGATTCTCGTTGGTGTCTCGCCACTGGTTAAATCACTGGTAAAAGGCACGATTAAGACATTTTCTCTAAATTCATTTCTGACATTCATTGAAATAACAACAGCAGGGCGTTTTTTTGTGTCACCTAAAGTTTTCAAAGCCTTGATGAGATACACTTCACCCTGACGGGGATAGGAAGTTGCCACGCTTTACAATCCTTCCTCTTCCAGAATCTCTTCCATTTGTGCTTGGGAAAATTGCGCCCAGTTTTTTTCAAATTCAATATCAGCCTGAGAACGATTTTGATAGAAGTTTCTTAGTTGTTCTTCTATTTGTTGTTTGCGCCACAGCCTTAGACCTTCTTCTACCGCAGCCGAACGATTTTTAGTCATGCGATCGACTTCTTCGAGTAGCTGCGAATCTACAGTGATGGAAATTCGTTGTTTCTGGGAACTATTAGACATAGGAGCTTGTGTAGTTTCTACATAAATAATAATACTTTTTATATTACTCATGACTAAAACCCAACGTCCCCAGGTTTTTATCGAAAAAATCATGCCTGTAAAGCTTCTCAATCAACAGGTATATTACGAACACGGGGGAAATCCTTTTAAGTGGTTACATCGTTAATATTCTCGCAAGCCTTTATCTTTTTCTCGCGCTTCGGTTTTGGCTTCTCTTTTACCAGCCGATATTTCGATGGAAGAGTTTGAATATTTGTTGGGTTTACATCCAGAAAAAGACGGAATTTTGATCGACAAAAAAGAGCCAATTAAGCTTTATAAAACTCCTCCAAGCAGTAAAGTTATTAATAAATTAGAAGAGTATTGTGAGAAGGTTTGGGGTAAAAGAAAGCCTGTAGTTTTAGATGCCTTTGCAGGTGGCGGAAGTATCCCTTTTGAAGCTGCTAGATATGGTTTAAATGTGCTGGCTTCAGACTTAAACCCTGTGGCTGTGGTGACGATGAAGGCTGCAATGGAATATCCTCTCAAGTTTGGGGCGGATTTACAGCAGGATATTGATAAATGGGTGAAGTTTGTTGGGGATGAGGCAGAGAAAAGATTAGCCGAGTTTTTTCCTTCACAACCAGTAGGGGCGATTCGTGAATCGTCCGTACAGAATTATCTTTGGGCGCATACGGTTGTTTGTCCTCATTGTGAGTCAGTTGTGCCTCTAAGTCCTAATTGGTGGTTAAGTAAAACTAGCAACTATGCAGGGAAAGGACAAGAAAGAAAAGTTACGAGTGATTGGTATGCTGTAAAACCGATTCCTAATCCTAAAGAAAAGCGAGTTGATTTTGAATTGGTTAGAGGAAGCAAGGGTAAAAATACAACAATTGAAACTGATGAAGGTGAATACGATCCTGATACCACCACAACTATCAGTAGAGGTGTTGGTAAATGTCCGAATTGTACCAGCGTAATTGAAGACGATGTAATTAAATCACAGGCAAAATCATCTGGTTTGGGTCATCAGTTATATGCAGTTGCCTATAAGGAAGGAAAAGGCGGTTTACAGTTTAGAATTCCTACGGATTTAGATTTAGATGGTGTTGCTAAAGCTGAAGCATATATCAAAGAAAAATTAGAATCTTTTGAAATTAGTAATATTGTTCCTGATGTAGAAATATACTCAGGTGCAAAGACAGATGAATTAATTAGATATGGGATTGATAGATGGGATAAATTATTTAACCCGCGTCAGCTTTTGACTCTTGTTACCTATGTAGAAATCATTAACGAGGCAAAATCCAAGCTACAGATAGAATACGAACCAGAAAAGGTAGAAGCGATCGCAACTTATTTAGCTTTGGTTTTAGACAGGTGTGTTGATTATAACTCACGTCTCTCAGGATGGAATGCTGGTAGATCGGGAGGAGATAGAGCTTCTAAACTACACTCGCTAAATTTAAACTGGAGTTATCCAGAGTATAGCGGAGCAAAAATTATATGGCTATTTTGCGCTGAATCTATTTCTGAAAAATATAAAGGGCTTTGCTTATATGTAAGCAAAACATCTCAATTAACAACTATCCCAGGATTAGAAAGAAGTACAAAGAAAGAAGAAAATAAACTTCATACTTCAAACCTCATACTTCAAACTTCTTCCGCCGACAGCCTCTATCACATCCTTGATCGCTCTGTAGACGCAATTGTCACCGATCCTCCGTACTACTCCACCATTCAATACGCCGAACTTTCCGACTTCTTCTATGTCTGGCAAAAACGCACGTTAGGGGATATCTTCCCCGATTTATTTTGGTCGGAACTTACCGACAAAGATCGCCAAGCAGTCGCCAATCCTTCCCGCTTCCGCAACATGGGTGCATCCCCAGAAGAACTAGCCAAACAAGACTACGAAGCAAAAATGGCACTCGTCTTTAGTGAATATTATCGTGTCTTACGAGACGACGGCGTAATGACAGTGCAGTTTAACCATAAAGAATCTGGTGCGTGGGATGTACTGGCAAAATCCCTAATTGATGCTGGCTTTGAGATTACTGCATCTTGGTCGGTTAGTACCGAAAACCCCCAGAATCTTCACCAAGCTAAGAAAAACTCTGTTTCTAGTACCGTGCTGTTAGTCTGTCGCAAACGCGATCCTGATGCCGAACAAGCCTGGTGGGATGACTTGCGCCCCGAAGTTACCAACTTAGTCGAACAACGTGCCCCCGAATTTGAAGAGAATGAGATTACAGGTATCGACTTGTACCTGAGTGCTTTTGGTTCAGCCCTGAATGTCTTCTCTCGTTCCTATCCCATCCTAGACAGTAGCGGGGAATCAGTACGCCCCGAAGTTGCTTTCGCCGAAGCCAGAAAAGCCATAGCTAACTATCGTTTCCGCAAGCTGGTACAAACCGACACCGCAGGTTTCGATCCTCTCACTCAATGGTATCTCCTCGCTTGGGATGCCTTCAAAGCCCGTGAATTCCCCTTCGATGAAGCCAGACAGTTAGCCTTAGCCGTTGGTGGTTTCGACGTGAACGATTTAGCTAAAGTCTATAAGCTGCTTGCTTCTAAAAGTGGTAGCTGTACCATTCTCACTCCCAAACAAAGACATAAAAAACGCGCTTTTTCTGCCAATGCCGATAACTTTTCCAATCTGTATTTAGTCGATGCCCTTCATGCCATTATCGCCATTTACCAAGAAGAACAAAACCCCCAACTAGTTAGAAACTTTATGCAAAAAACGGGGTTAAATAACAACGATATGTTGATGAAAACCTTGGAAATTGCTTTTAAAGTAATGCCCACTAAAACCGAAGAACACAAAACCCTAACTTCACTGTGGCTGTCAATGGATGAGATAAAAGCCAAGGTTGTGATGGAACAGAAGAAACTATTTTAGTTTTTTAAAAACATTAAAAATAGCCATGTCTACAAAATCAAAATTCGTAGCCAATTATAACGTTTATCTCGATCTAGAAGAAGATAATGTTCTTATCTGCGATCGCTATAGAAAACATAATCTTGTACTTGGCAAGCCTACAGAAAAAGGTATTAAAAGAAATAGAGATGTAACAGAGGAACAATCTAGAGCCATTAGTCTATGCTATTCGATAGCAGAACGACATTTTAGTAGCATCGATTGCCATAGTATAGATCGAACTACAGCGAAGCTAACCAAAGATGAATTATGGCTCGAACTCAACAATAGGGAAGTTAGACTGTATCCTTTGATAGGCGATAAATATCTAACTATTGGTTGGGTTTCAGAAAATGGTATTGCCAACAATCACAGAACCAATGACGAACTTTATAGGCATGATACTCTTGTTTTCTGTGATAAGTATCTAAAAATTGCAGAACGTTATTTCTGTCCTCAAGTAAAAAAGTGGCAAAAACTTCAAAGAGATAGGCAAAATTAAATTAAATTAAATTTAATTTCAAGAGCTATTGGCAGTAGTGAACAAGTAATAATACCCAAAACTTTGTTGATGAAAAAAGGGGGAGAAACAACAGAAATTTATATGGATGACGAACTTGTTTAAAATACTGTTTTTTTGCAGTGATTGTCGATCTCATTTGCGATCGCAATACAGAAAGTCTATTCAGATAAGTACGTGTTGCGTTTATTTCACATAGAATATAGACTAAGAGAACAAGTTATAGATTCGAGTGTCATGGCAATGCTAGACAGACAAAGGAAAATACCTATCCCAACTGAAGCAGATATCGAACTATCCGCACAAAGCAGCCGTGTCTTAGCCTCTCTGACTAATTCCCATAGCCACACTCAAAAAATCACAGTAGAATCAGAAAGCGGAAAAGAAGAATCGTTAATGATTCCTTCCGTAGCTTATGAGCTTTTAATTGATATTCTGTCACAACTGTCTCAGGGGAATGCGGTTACTCTCGTTCCAGTTAAAGCTGAATTAAGTACTCAGCAAGCAGCAAACTTATTGAATGTTTCTCGTCCATATTTAATCAAACTGCTTGAATCGGAAGAAATACCCTATTTTAAAGTAGGCAAGCACAGACGAATTCTTGCCAAAGATGTGTATAAATATAAAGCTGAAATTGATGCGAAGCGGAGTCAGTCACTAGATGAACTTACTGCTTTAACAGAGGAATTGGATCTATACGAAGACAATTAAATAATGATTCCCAATTTCACAGTAGTCTACGATGCCTGTGTTTTATACCCGAACACGCTCAGAGATTTATTAATGGAACTGGCTACAAAAGATCTCTACCGAGCAAAATGGACAGATGAAATTCATGATGAGTGGATTAGAAATCTCAAACAAAATAAACCAGACTTACCCACAGAAAAGATTTATCGGGTAAGAGATTTGATGAACGCAAACGTTTGTGATTGTCTCGTTACTGATTATCAATGGTTAATTGAAAAACTAAACTTGCCAGATCCTAATGACCGTCATGTTCTCGCAGCAACTATTCAAGCCAAGGCTGAAGTAATAGTTACCAGTAACCTAAAAGACTTTCCCCAGTCAGAATTAGACAAATACAATATCGAAGCGCAGCACCAAGATACTTTCATTACTAATCTTATCGACCTTCATCCCCTACAGGTTTTTGATGCAGTACAAAAGTGTCATCAGAGACGTAAAAAACCACCTTGTACCTTTGAAGAATATTTGATGAGGCTGCAAAAACAAGAGCTTCCTAACACCGTATCTATGATTAAAAATATGCTTTAAAAGCTTTTACAAATTCTCTTATGTTAATTAATCAAAAAATCGATCTGCTTTTTGCCAATGCTCTTGTGTGATATAAACACCAATAGTAGCTAATGTTCCACCAATGACAGCAGCATCATCAGTGAAACCTAAACCCGTAATTATATCGGGTATAGCATCAGCAGGACTTAAAAAATAGCCTAAAGCAGCTAAAATTGTTCCCTTTACATGAATTGGCGTATTGGAATCCATAGCACAAAAATACATTGCTACTGCATCTCTGACAAATGGAACATACCCAACAAAACGTTTAATTTGGCTGAGAAAATTTTGCATAACTAACTTGATAAATATAAAAACAAATAAAATACATCATATTACAAAAGACTCAAATATGAATATATTTCCTTAAAATTATATTGACACAGCTATAGGTAGATCGAAATCACAGCCTAAAGTATAAACAAAGCCTTGAATTGAGAAATAGCTCTCAATCATTCTCAATTCATGCAGTTACAAGATCGCTCTTGGCGCATTAGCTACTCCAGCAACGAAAATAATCCCATCGCCGATTTTTACATTCCTGCCTTAGAATGCGCGGTGCAATACGATCGCAAGTCAGGATTCTTTGGTAGTGCCATCCTGAGTCAAGTAGCTAGGGGAATTGGGGCTATGCTGCACAATCAGGGCAAGATGCGCTTGATTATGGGCTGCCAGTTTAGTCCCCAGGATATAGCAGCGATAGAAAAGGGTTATGAATTGAGAGAGGCTTTAGCTTTTCGTCTAGAAGCTGACTTGCAAGCACCAGAAAACTTTGTTCAATTAAAACACTTCGAGATTCTTAGCTGGTTGATTGCCAATGAATATTTAGATATTAAAATTGCCGTACCTACCAAGGATAAAGGTATTCCGATTGAAAGCGATCGCTTGCTCGATCCACAGCACATATTTCACGAAAAGGTAGGAATTTTTACCGATAGTAAGGGCGATCGCCTTGCTTTTAGTGGCTCAAACAATGAATCTTTGGGCGGATGGGAGAAAAATGTAGAATCCTTTCATGTTTATTGCGATTGGGAAGGCGATCGCGATTTAGAGAGGGTTAACGAAGAAGCTTATAGGTTTGAACAGCTTTGGAACGATCTATCTCCCAATGTTAAAATTTTCGATCTGCCAGAAGCAGTAAAGCGGAAACTCTTAAAGTATACTCCTGACAGTAAGCCAAGTTGGAAAAAAGAATCAGAACTAAAAGAAGAACAATACAGTCGTTCGGAAGTTTTAATTGAGAAGGAGGAAGACAAAAGCTTAGAGTTACCAAAATCTCAGTCTAAGCTTCCCGATCCTTGGGAAATTGAAAAAGAGAAGCAAGCTTTTGGGCAATTATTAAATATTCATCAGCATCCAGGTTGCTTAGATTTTTGCCTAAAATCGATTCCCATTCAACCTTGGGCGCATCAGTTAAAAATCTTACGTCGAGTTGCCGATAAATTTCCTTGTAGCTTTCTCATTGCCGATGAAGTCGGTTTGGGTAAAACCATTGAAACTGGGCTAATTCTGCGCTATTTAATAGTCAGTAAAAAGGTAAAAAGAGTTTTAATTCTTGCCCCTGCTAGCGTTCAACCCCAATGGCAAGAAGAATTGAGAGAAAAGTTTAATCTCCATTTTTGGAGTTACAGTCAAGGTAAATTTAAAGACTGCTATGGAACAACTACCACGCCAGCTTTAAATCCCTGGAACACTCAAGATTTAGTTTTAGCCTCATCCCATTTAGTCCGACGCACTGAAAGGATAGAAGAACTATTAGCAGCCGAACCTTGGGATTTAGTTATTCTCGATGAGGCACACCACGCCCGTCGTAAAAGCCCCCAACAGCGTAAAGATACCCCAAATCGCTTGCTTCAATTGATGCAGCAGTTGCGAAACAAAACCGAGTCTCTAATTCTCCTGTCTGCTACTCCAATGCAAATCGATCCCATAGAAGTATTCGATCTACTGGATATTTTGGGATTAGAAGGTCATTGGAGTTATGGCGAAAATTTCTGCAATTACTTTGCTTCGCTTTCAGATCGACCAGATAGCCACACTTTAGACTTCTGGCAAACCATGTCTGTTGATTATTTTTGTCGCGGTGGTAGTGAATGCGATCGCTTGGAAGAACATTTAACAAATGGCGATCGCTTGCTGGCTTATAAACTGCGAGATACCTGGAAAGATGGCAAAAGTATTGTCAATCCTAAGAAATTAGCCAAAGATACTCCTTTTCTAAATGCTTCCCGCCATTATCTAACCGTTAATACCCCTCTCAAAGATTTGATGTTCCGCCATACCCGCGATACTTTGAGGCAATATTACCAACTAGGTATTTTAGACCGAGATATTCCCCGAAGGTTAGTCAGCGATAATGCGATCGCTCTCGAACCAAACCGAGAAGTACCTTTATACCAAGCTGTTAGCGATTATGTACGTCACTTTTATAAATTGGCACAAAAAGAAAACCGTAAAGCCCTGGGCTTTTTAATGACTTTATATCGCAAACGTCTTACAAGTTCCTTTTACGCCATCCGCGAATCTCTCCAGAGACGCTTAGAAGGCATTAACAATATTTCCCAAGACGATCTTAGCGACTTGGATGATGCCGACGATGCAGTCATTACAGGACTAGAAGCCTATTTAGAAGAACCAGTAGACCCCAAAGAAATTGAATATCTCGAAGACTTACTACGGCAGTTTGAGAATACAGGAGAAGATAGCAAGCTATCCCATTTCCTAACTATTTTGCGTCGAGAACTGAGTCAAAGAGAAAGCGCGATCGTGTTTACTCAATATACTGACACGATGGATTATTTAAGAGAGAACTTACAGCAGCTATATGGTTCTCAAGTAGCTTGCTATTCAGGAAGAGGAGGCGAGTTGTATCGAGCAGGAGAATGGCAAACAGTACCCAAAGAACAAATCAAAAAACAGTTTCGCGAAGGTACAATCAAACTGCTACTCTGTACCGAATCTGCCAGCGAGGGCTTAAACCTTCAAACCTGTGGGGTACTAGTTAACTACGATCTACCTTGGAATCCTATGAGAGTAGAACAGCGTATCGGTAGAATCGATCGCATCGGTCAAGTTTATCCCACAGTTCATATCCATAACTTCTATTACGACGGTACGGTAGAAGCAAAAGTATATCGAAGATTGCGCGATCGCATTGATGCTTTTCAAACTGTAGTGGGCAATTTACAGCCGATTTTAGCTCAAGTTCCCACTTTTATCGAACAAGCCGTTATGAGTGCCGATCCTGAAGAAGAAGGAGTATTACTAGCAGAATTCGAGCAGGTGTTGGACACTCCACCCTTACGCCCTGGCTTAGAGGAAATGAGCGCAATGGATGTCCAAGCTGACTTAAAAGAAATTCGTAAACCACTTGTTTCTAGTCCTGTTACTCCAGAACAAATAGAAGCACTCTTTACTAACTGCCGAATGTTAATAGCTGAAAATATCTTTTTTGAATCAAAGGGCAATCGCGTCTGGGAAATGACTTACAAAAACAAAGTCTATTCTGTAACTTTTTATCCTGAAGTTTTTGATGAAAACCCTTCTTTGCGATTGATGACTTTTGGCGATTATTTATTTCAAAAGATATTAGAAGTAATAATTTCTGAACGCGATCGATTATATTGCATTCATCAGCAAAATACCCACACACCCTAAAAGTGTAAAGATAGGAACGATCCAAGCAATTATTACCGTTTGACGGACATATTTTGTTGTTGTTTCAGTTTGTACCACTAGCTGTTGCTGCTTCTTGAGTAAAACCGAAACTGAGTTAACTAAGCCTGTTGAGATCGTCTGAAGATTCCGCTCCCGCGTTGCCAATTCTTCGATTGCTCGAAGCAGTTTGGTATCTAATTGCTGCTGATTCTGCTCGATATTTTGTAGCTGCCCATTTAGCTGCTCACTAATCCAGTTAGAGATATCGGCTATCTGAGTTGTATAAGCCTCAGCCGACTCTTCAAGCTCTTGTTTTGCCCTAACTATCTTCTCCCCAGAAGCTCCTAATACTTCAACAGCAGCTATGTTCTGTGCCACACAAAAATAAAAATCGAACAACTCATTGTTGAGAAAGTACTGATTATCATTCAGCCATCGATATACTCGCTGTATAATTTCTGGCTTCTCTTTACCTAGTCTTTGCTCAATAAATTCTTGTAGCTCTTGCTGCTGTTGAGGTAAAGTTGGCTTCTTTAAATAAGTCACGCTTTTAACCTCAAGCTTTCAACCTTAAAACCAGCATCATCTAGCACAGCATATACTCGTCTCATATATCCCCGTAATCCTGCTAACTGAGCCGTACTAAACTCCGAATGTCTTCTGGCTTCGGTAAAACTTAGAGCATTTTTATATACTGTAGTCGCTGTATCGAACCTCAACTTCGGTAAGTCAATTACCTTCAACTCATATTTCGCAATTAACTCGGTCGTAATAAATTGGTCAAAGCTATCCCAGTCCTCACATCTGCCCAAGTTTCTAACTAATATATGAGTCGCATTATCTTTAACAAACTCTAGCGTCCTCAAAAAACCCTCATAGCATTCAACTGAGTCATCCAGCACGTACCAATTCTGAATCTCCACCCCTAGATCTTTTGAAGCCTCTAAAATATCGCTAGCTGTCAACCAGTGATTAAACGCTTCTTCTACATTCCCTGGCAGATCCACTAACACCAATTTCTCTAAAGCCAAATCTAAAATCTTATCTGGTATCTTTAGATTGCGATCTAACTCACTAAATCTAGTCGGCAAAGCAAACTCAGGATAAGCTTTCAAAAAACTCTCTTGTCTATCCGCATCCACCGCATAAAAATCTAGCTCCGATTCTAGACAGTAAGCAGCCTTTAATTTAGATAGCAGTGTCTTCCCCACACCACCTTTCTTACAGTTAGATATTTGAATACCTGGACGAGTTGGAATTATTGTCGATGTCGATTCCGTCTTGTCTATTTTGACTTTGACCATGATGATTTATTTACTCGCAAATAACTTATCTACTGCCGACTGCTTCCTATCTGGTTGATTGGTCTGACTATTTACTTCTGTTTCGATTTGTTCAGGCTCTTTGGTCGGCAAGATCGAACTAACGGTATTAGTTTCTTCCTTTGCCTCTTCATTCAAAGAACGACGATATTCAGTGTGATATTGCTTTAACGTAGCAGCACTAATCTTGACACCACTTTCTGTTATCGATTCAGCCAAGTCATCATATTCACATCCTCTAGCTAAAGCTGCCTCAATTCTCAGATGTAACTTAGCCACTAGCGTTCTCAAATACCCTGGTTTTGATGCCTTGTCTTTTGTCTTATCAATCTTCTTGGCAATCGCTTTCTCTATTGGACTTAGTTCCGACTGATTCATTTTCTTTTTTTTGTTTCACTTATTTGATTATTGTGCCAAATATTCGGTAAATAAAACAATTTATTTAACAAAAAAAATCACTTTCAGTGAGATAAGTTATGTTTAACAAGGCTAGTTATATACTGGTTTAAATTCCACACCTGATGCACCCTTGGTGAGAATAAAATAAATTATTGAGGTTTTATAAATAAATATAGATTAGGTATTTTTGGCTATTTTTAAACATCAATAATAAGAAATATAAATTGTTTTTTAAGCAGTAGTTTTAAATAATTAAAAATGTCACCATCAAAAAAGATTAAACAAGCAAAATAATTAAAGATGGTTTGCTCAATTGGTAGACTTTACGCCAAAGTAAATGACTATGCGACTGACAATTACTACACTCAAAACCAAGGATTAGATAATAGTCAGTGGTATGGGCAAGGTGCAGAAATACTCGGTCTTAATGGTCAAGTTTCAACGGAAGAATATAACAATGCCTATCAAGGACTAGACAATCGAGGAAATCCTTTACGTCAAAGGCAATCAGGCAAAAAATATAATCCAGGCAGAGATATTACGTTATCTGCTCCCAAATCAGTGACGCTACTAGGTCTAGTAAAAGAAGATAAGGAAGTAATCGCAGCTCACAAAGAAGCAGTAAAAACCACTCTTACTTATATAGAGAGAAACTGTATCTTTACTAGAACGGGTAAAGGAGGAGTAAATCACCTCCAGACAGACAATGCTTTATTCGCTATCTTTCAACATGACGATAATCGCAACCTAGATCCCCAACTCCATAGCCACTGTGTAATTTTTAATCAGACACAAGCAGCAGATGGCAAATGGCGTTCTATGGACAACCGCGAGCTATACCAGCAGAAGATGACTATTGGTATGGTCTACCATCACGAGCTTGGTAGAAGAATTCAAACCCTCGGATATGAACTCGACTGGAACCGCGATGGTACTTTTGATGTTCGAGGTTATAGTCAATCTCAGTTAAAAGAATTTAGCACTCGTAAACAGGAGATAGAAAAAGCTGTAGGAGTTGAAGCTAGTGCAGCAACCAAAGCAAGAGCCTGCACTACAACACGTAAAAGCAAAGTACATCAGGCGGAGTCAGAAAGAAGAGAGCTTAAACAAATATGGCAGCAAAGAGCCAAGCAGTTAGATATTCGACATCCTCAAGTCAATGATCGACATCAGCAGGTTACTAATTTAAAAGATAAAAGTAAATTAGTAATTGAAGCTACAGAGATAGTTAGCGAACGCCAGGTCGCTTTTCCCAGGCATATTCTTCTTAAAGAATCTCTGCGACAATCTCAAGGTGAGTATTGTATTGAAGATTTAGAAAGAGAGATTAATCAAAGTAGTAGTTTAATTAAAACTCAAGATGGCAGATTAACGACCGAAGCAGCAATAGATAGAGAAAAACAGATTCTTTATCTGGCTAGAAACAGCAAAGAAAAATATAGTCCCCTAGCAGATATAGAGACTGCTAAACATCAAGCTCAAAAACTAGGACTAAATAAAGCTCAGGCGATTGCTCTGAAGAATTTTGTAAATAGTCGGGATGGTGTAATACTTTGCCAAGGTGATGCAGGAGTAGGCAAAACTTACACCGTAAAAGCTCTAAAAGAAACTATTGACCGAGATATTTCAATGCGGGGTTTAGCTCCCAGTGCCTCTGCTGCGGGAGAACTAAGCAAAGGTGCGGATATCAATTGTCAAACCTTAGATGCTTATCTCAAGATTTCGATAAAGTCACTGCCCAAGAACGAACTAATTGTGGTGGATGAAGCGGGGATGATTAGCAGTACTCAAATGAAAAACCTGCTAGAAAGAGGTGAACAAACAAACTCCCGCATACTCCTAATTGGTGATACAAAACAGCTAGCTGCGGTACAGGCTGGTTCACCTCTTAAACTGCTTCAAGAAAAAGCCAAATTACCGACCATCAGAATCGATAAAAATGTCAGACAACAGAATGTACAGCTAAAAGAAGTAGTCGATCTATTATCCGCAGGAGAGATAAAGCAGGGATATCAAAAGCTCAACGAACAAAACAGCGTTAAGCAGATACCGATTGATAGTTTGAGATTGAAGGCTGTGGTCAATGACTACCTAACAAGAGATGTAAAGACTCAATCTCAAACCTTGATTTTAGCGGGGACAAACAAAGAAAAAGAAGTCATCACTAAGCAGGTACGGCAAGGCTTAATCGAGCAGGATAAATTAAGTCGGCACTCTCAACAAATTCATATACTCACGCCCAAGGATTTAGATAAATTCACCCTAATTCAAGCCAACGGTTATGAGATAGGAGACGTAGTTAAGTTCAGCCATACCAGTGCCAGATTTAGTAAAGATCTCTACTACCGAGTTGATGCCGTAGACAGTCAAACCAAAACTCTGATTCTCAGAGATAGCCTAGGCAACAAACAAGATTTAGAACTGAATACTTATAAAGACCGTGCCGTATTTCAATCTGAGACTCGCGAGCTTCGTTGTGGAGAACAAATGAAGTTTACCCGCAACCACTATCAGAATCAACAGAAGCAGATTAATGGGCAACAGTTCACTGTGTTGGGCTTTAACGCTAATGGACAAATAGAAATAAAGACTAAAGGCAAAACTCAGACAGTTAATCCCGATGCTCTCTTATATTCCGACTATCGCTACGTCGATACAGTCCACAGTAGCCAGGGTAAGACAGCTAACTACTGCATCTATGCTGTGGGTTCTGGTAAGTCTCTCATGCTAGGCAGAGAAAGTTTCTACGTCGCAGCATCTAGAGCCAAACATGAATTTAAAGTATATACCGCTAGTACAAAAGCTTTAGGACTATCAATCGAAAAATCTAGAGGGCAGGAGAATGCTCTCAATCTAATTATGAAACAAAAACTCGACAGCCAATTATCGACTCCATCTAGAGAACAAGAGTTCAAATTACTTGTTTCGGCTAAGTATCTAGTTGAAAGCCAAGGAATACTAGACCCTAATAATTCTCACAGTAAGAGTTATAAGTCAGCAGATGGAACAGAAATTAAACGAGATAAGGATTCTCTGACTGTTACCCATCAAGATAAAGAACTCGTTTTTAATCGAGATAACTCTACGGTCAGAAATACTTTTACTGTCAACGAAATAGACCGCCAAATTCAATCCAGAAATCTGGAGATGCAGCAGCACCTCAATCAAAATCGTACTCAAACTCAATCATTAACAATCGGTAGATCATGAAAGCCAAAAATAACGATAATTCTTCTTTGATAGCAACATTCATGATGCTTGCCATACTCTTATTAGTTTTGTGGGGAGTGAAAAATACAGAGGTTGCTTTGTTTCTGATTGAGCATCCAGTTGTAATTTTGCCCTATGTGTTTGAAAAACTAGTAGATAAGTTTGGCTATTTTAAATTAATCTTTATTGGGTTTATCATCGCTTTTATCCTAATATTTCTGCTAGTCAAACCTGATGATAAGCTTATCAAGCACAATCGAAATGTGATTCGGGGATCGAAAGTACTACCTTTTCGCCAACTTAAAAGCATACTAAAAAAACTACCAAGACTTAAGAAACAGCCTCAATTAAAAATTGCAGGTATGCCCATTCCTGCCAAGCTAGAAAATCGTGGCTTCTTTATGTTTGGTTCTCCTGGGACTGGTAAAACTCAGGCTATCAGCCAGATGACGGATATCATCAGCAAAAGAACAGATTTCCGCGCTATTGTCTTCGATCGCAATGGGGAGATGTTAGAGAAATTCTACAATCCTAGAAGAGATTTTATTTTCAATCCCTTTGATGCTCGTTCTGTCCACTGGAGTCATGTTCATGAGGCAGCTAGATCTGAAACTATGGCAGCAGCGTTGATTCCACAAGAGTCCGCCAAAGAGCCTTTTTTCTCTAATGCAGGTAGAGCGGTAATGGCAGAGTTGTTTCGCCAGACTAAAAGCAACGCCGAACTATGGGAGTTATTAAAAAGCGATACCAAAACTTTAAGCTCATTTATCTCAGGAACTTTAGCTGCTAGATATTTAGACGAAGAAAGAGCAGCAACTTCGGTGCTGTCTACTGCTTCTAACTACTGTCAGTTTTACGATTGTTTAACTCAGCCTCAAAATAAAGCTAAAGCCCTTAGTTTTTATGAATGGGGTAGGAGTGATAGTTCTAGTTGGATCTTCGTTACCTTAAGAGAAGATGAGTCTGAATTGCTTAGACCACTCCATAGCTTGATTTTTGAGTTGATGCTCAAAGGTCTACTATCCAATGAACACCGAACTATGAAAACGGCAATTGTTATCGATGAACTGGGTGCATTGAATCAGTTGCCCAGTCTCCATCGTTTACTGAGTGAAAGCCGTAAATTTTTAGGTTGTCCTATTTTGGGTACTCAGACCGAGGCTCAGATAATCGATAAATACGGGCAGCAACAGACACGAACTATTTTACAGGGAACTAAAACCAAGCTTATTTTGGGCTGTGCTGACCCTCAAACAGCAGAAACAATGGCAAAGGTTATTGGCAGACAGGAGTATTGTTACACAGCCGAAAATCAGAGTCGTTCGCGCCATACTGGTAAAAGTGGCAGTGGTAGAACTGATAGTTTCAATGAGCAGCTACGGGAAGGTTATGCCGTGATGCCCGATCAATTAGCTAACTTACCAGATCTTCGAGGCTATCTGAAAATCGCTGAGTATTGCGCTCCGATTAAGTTGAAGCCAAAAAAGTTCAGCGTTCGTGCTAAGAAATTTGTTCCACTAGTAGATTCAGCTATAAATTATGGTGAGCAAACGATTGAAGAGCAATGGTCTGATTCGGAGGATGATTTAGACGAGTAGATAGCTGCCAGTCGTCGGGCTGCAATGGCTCACTAATGTGGTATTCAAGATATCTAATACCTTGTCGCATGCCCGATTCGCTTCACCGACTGACTTAAATAATGAAATAGAACAAGAGAGTAGTGTAAACAGAAAATTACTAGAATTGTGTTTTAAAGGAAAGTTCAAGTCTTTAATTAGTTTTATTTTCCGCATAAGTTACGGTTAAGGTTCCCCAATTATTAAGATTAAGCAATCGAATAAAATTATTTAGCATAGGTTAGTTATATTTAAGAATTCCAGATAATAAGCATCTAAAACTTGAAGAGCTAGCAGGGGTTGTAGACAAGCTAAAACAGAATTTTAAAAATTATTAAGGAAAAGTATTTGTCTACATGATCAGATTTAGCAAAATCTTTTGAAGATTTGCAAGTTGCTCGTTGCTTAAAGAAGATCTAACTATCTCTAACACATTGTTAACTATTTTTCCTCTAGCTATTTCTTCTTCTGTTTTTTCCTTCTCATATAAGTCTCTAGTTATTCGGCAAATAATTATTTCCTCATTATTGTTTTTTTTAACTATATATTTTCCATCACTAAATTTATTCTGTTTTGTTGTATCAAGAATTTTCTGAGCTATTGACATTGCCTGCTCAAATCTATCTTTTTGCTCTTTTTTAGTATATTGAAATATCCGTTTGAGTATAATAATATCTGTAGAAAAGAAGTGATTTTCAACTGCATTATTACTAACAACTAAAACTCTTTCGGTTTTCTGGTTATTGTACTTATAAATTTTAACTTTATACAAATCACAGCCATTTTTTTCTATCTCGACAAATATATCAATGGGGTTTACTCTGCTTGTTTTGAAAAAGGTAAAAGATCCGCATTTTCTCTTGTATTTATATTTTCCATATCTATTTGCTAAAAGTTGAGCATATTTCACAAAATCATTTTCAATATTATAAGAATTAACAAAATTTTGTGTCAAAAGAGGAGCATAGAGTTTTAAACAGGTAAATTGTGCTAAGGCAATATCTTGTACGGTAATTCCTTCAAATCCTTGAGGTGAAATAAATACTTTTTTGGTTATTACGTCTTCTAAATTAGTTTCTAAAAAAGTAGAGCCATAAACGGAACAAGTATCAAAAAAAGCTTTTTTTAAAGAGGCTTTATTGAAATTAGTTTCTCTCAATTGTACTTTAGTAAATTTTGCAGATTCTAAATATACTTGCTTTAAATTTGCTCCAGAAAGATCGACTTTATCAAATACAATTTTCTCCATACAAGCTTTTTCAAAACTTACTTCTTTGAAATTTGAATCTAAAATGTGAGCTTTATATAAATTAGTTTCTTTAAAAACAGCTCGATTAAAACAAGTACATAGTATATTAATCTTTTTTAAATTAGCTCTTGAAAAATTTGAGCTAGTAAAACAACCTCCT
This sequence comes from Coleofasciculaceae cyanobacterium, assembly GCA_036703275.1. Taxonomy (NCBI): domain Bacteria; kingdom Bacillati; phylum Cyanobacteriota; class Cyanophyceae; order Coleofasciculales; family Coleofasciculaceae; species Coleofasciculaceae cyanobacterium. The sequence continues at coordinate 151,108 of DATNPK010000082.1, forward strand.
TGAAGCTCTGCTTTTTCCATGTTGGCTTCAATAAGGCTTGCATGTTGCATAGATATAAATACAGCCCTAAAACCAGCTAAATTAGCATGGTCTAAATTATACCCATCTAAATTATCAAATTCTCCTTTTCTCAAACAAATACCAGATAACTGAGGAATAACGTCTGGATTCTTCTTTCGCCAATTATTCCAAGCCCTAACTCCTTTTTTTAGCATTGATAAATGCCTTTTGTTGTAAGTGAGAGTTTTGTTTTCTATATCTAAATCTTCAATTTTGGATGTTGGTTTCTCAATGAATTCAATAAATTCTTCAAAAGATAAATTAAGCAATAAGGCGATTTTTGGGAAATGTATTCTGTCAGGATTCTGCTCTCCCTTTTCCCAACGAGCTATTGTTGACTGAGTAACGGAAGGCTCAAGAATTTTACCAAACTTACCCTGAGTCAAATTGTTTATTGACCTGATTTTTTTGATTAATTCTCCTAAAAGATTATTAGATGAGGTCTCAGAAGTATTAGTCACTGTCTTGCAGAGCAAATGTTAATCTTAAGCAATATTTTTTTAAGCAATCGTCATTATAACAGTAATATTGTATGCCAGAGTAAGTTTTTGGGTTTAATCATATTTTTATGCTCTAGCACATTTTTCTTATTTTTTTTTAATAAAAGATGTGATATCTTGAAACAAGATTCAATAATTTGAACACGAACAACCAAACAAAAAGAGCCGAGGCATGTAGGGTTCACCTGGCATAGTGAAAAAGCCCTGTAACGCTCGACTCTCTAGTGACAGCTTTCGCTGTGCTATTTATATCTTACTCGACCCAGTGAAATATAACTTAGCTCAGTAGACAGTTGACTAAAGAGAGTCATGTTTTGTGTGTCTCGGCGCACCACAAAAAGGAGAGCATCATGACATCGATTATCAAAAATCAAATTTCAGAACCTGAAATTAGTCAAAACTGGGTCAACAAAAATATTGCAGCTCAGATTCTGGGAATTTCTACACATACTCTGAAGCTATATCGAAAAAGACATTGGACTTTAGGTATTCATTTTCAGTACCTCAACTCCAGAACAATTCGATATCATGAAGGACTTTTACGAGATTGGTTTGCAAATATTTCCGAACCTAAAGTTCATCAACGAGCAATTGAAATTTATCTAGCCTCTCTGCTTTCTAATCAACAGAAGAGACGTAATCGTAAATCTAGATAAAATTTTCCTATTTTCCAAGTAAAGTAATACCTTTTGAATTATTTCAAGAGGTATTGATTCGCTACACCATTTTTTCTACATCATGTCTAATAAAAAAGTTCAAGGCAAGTTTTATCCACTTCAACATCAAGAATTTCTCAAACTCAATCAACTTCTCACTCAGTCAGAGTTATCGGTTTATCTATGGTTGAAAACTAACGATCCTTTTGGGGGTAAACTCATCGAAGCCGATACTCAAAAAATTGCTGAAGATCTAGAAATTAGTCGTCGTAGCGTTCAACGCGCTTTAGTAAAGTTACAGCAAGAGGGTTTAATTGAACTGGTAATTAGCAAATTTAAGTATCGTCTTAAATCAGAGTTTGCATCCCAAAGCGAAAACAATTCTAAAGTCAAAGATAATTTACAAGTAGCGACAACAGGATCGCCTGACGACAGCAAGATCGCTTCAACGACATCAGTGTCACTTCCGCGACACCAAGATCGCTTTGACGACACCAAGATCGTTTTAACGACACCAGTGTCGCCATCGTCTTCTGAAACCAAGTCAGAGCAAAGGTTTCAAATTCCTAAGATCTCTAAGACTTATATAGACTTTAAAAAGACTCTCTCAGAAGACGAGAGCGAGAATTTTTTCAGGTTTGTTAAAGAGGCAATTAAAAATTTTAGAGAGCCAGTACAAGATATTCAAGCTTGGTTAGCCAGTAAAACCAAAGCTGGTCAAAATCGCTGGGAAGTTTATTATCAGAAGTATCAAGGAGATAAGAAAGCTTCTAATGCTGGCTCTGATTCAAGTTCAGTTGAAGATGGCGCAAGAAAAAATGCGATCGCCAACTATCAAAAACGGTTAAACCAAGAAAAAATAGGTCATAGAGGAACTGGCAATGAAGTATCTACACTAGAATTCAATCGACTATTGGATAATTCGGACAACCAAATCAAAAGAATCAACAAACTTGAAAGTCAATCCCAACCAATTTCTAAACCGTTGGGCAAATATGTCTCTGAAAGCTGCGAACATTTGCGTAATCTAAGAATGTCAAGCCTCTTTGCTAATGAATCAATCCAAGGAGGTATGGCGTGAAAGAAGCAAATTTACCTCCAGCCAATATTGAAGCCGAAGAAGCAATTTTAGGCGGTATCTTGTTCGATCCTAAAGCAATTTCTCAGGTTGAAGCATCTCTAATTCCTTCTGCTTTTTATGTTTCGGCTCATCAAGAAATATATCAGACTGCTTTAAAGCTTTATCATCAAGGCAATCCTACGGACTTTATGGCTGTTAGTACCTATCTGGCAGATAGAGACAGATTAGACCAAATAGGCGGAACAGCAAAATTAGCCCAACTGTTAAACCGTACTATTTCAGCAGTAAACATCGATCGCTATGTCGATTTGGTGATGGATAAATTTCACCGACGTAGAGTAATTGAAGTTGGACATAAAATTGTCGATTTCGGCTATGATTCTACTCTCGGATTAGAAAAACTCTTGAATGATTCTGAACAGGAAATATTCAGTGTTACCCAGCAAAGGATAAGATCTGATACAGACCAAAACAGCAATATTGCCATGTCTGCTTTTAATCAGCTTGATGAAGAAAATCCTATTTATCCAACTGGAATTGAAGAACTAGACAAATTAATCATGGGATTTGAGCCAGGAACGCTTACTCTATTGGCTGCTAGACCATCGATGGGCAAGAGCGCAATTTCTCTCTATCTTGGTTTACAGCAGATGATTCAACAGAAGCTGCCTGTAATCATCTTTTCTTTAGAGATGACTAAGCATCAGATGGAATATCGGCTGTGGAGTTTGATGAGTCGCATGAGTTGCTATCAGCATTTAGATTTAACTCCGATTCATGGCGATCGCATTCGTCAACATCGAGCGGGATTATCTTCTCTAACTGAAAAGGAAATGGAGAGCATCGCCAAAATTGTTCGGGTCGCTGTAGATCTGCCCCTTTACATGAATGACAATCGGGGAATTAAAGTAGCAGGTATTACGTCTGAGGCTCGTCAGGTAAAAGCTAGAGAGGGCAAGCTAGGCTTGGTAATCGTCGATTATCTACAAATGATGGCATCAGATAATGGTGGCAATCGCAGTTATGAACTGGGTGATGTTGGTAGGGGTTTGTATCAACTAGCAGGAGAATTGGAAGTCCCTGTTTTGGCTCTGTCTCAAGTCAGCAGAGGAGTAGAAGGAAGACAGAACAAACGTCCGATGATGTCAGATTTGTCTCAGTCGGGAATTCTGGAGATGGTAGCAGACAATATTATTTTTGCTTATAGAAAACGCCGTAAAACCAACGTCTTTTAAGCGTTGGATATAAGGCGCGATAAATTTACAACGCAGTAAGTTTCATGGTAAAATCATAGCATGAAACAAATACGCGGATTTAAATACAGATTTTACCCAAACTCAG